>DATFVA010000545.1:0-3064 GCA_035260565.1 Ignavibacteriaceae bacterium
CAACTTTGAGTGACGATGGAATTGTAAACAGCGACTGGATTATCACGAATGGAGGAGACGGTTTCTGGAGTGCAACAGATACAGAAGATCCTAATACTGTTTATGCTGAAGCACAGTATGGAAATATGGTGAGATATGATAAGGCCAGCGGTGAGGCGATTGACATCCGTCCTGAACCAAAAGAAGGTGAACTTACTTATAAATGGAACTGGGATACGCCTTTATTTGTAAGTCCGCACAGCCATACAAGACTATACTGCGCCGCTAATAAAGTATTCAGAAGTGACGACAGGGGGGATACCTGGCAGGAGATAAGTCCAGACTTAACTGCTCAGCTCGACAGGAACCAATGGCCGGTGATGGGCAAATACTGGAGTGTTGATGCTGTAGCAAAAGATCAGTCTACCTCTCTCTTCGGAACAATTGTTTCACTGACAGAATCACCCTTGAAGGAAAATCTTTTATACGCAGGAACTGACGACGGAGTAATCCAGGTATCACAGGATGCAAAGACCTGGAAGAAGATCGATGAATTCCCCGGAGTTCCGAAAAATACTTATGTAAGCGACATCTGTCCTTCGAAATTTGATGAGAATGTCGTATTCGCATCATTCAATAATCTGAAAAGGGATGATTTCAAACCTTACCTTTTAAGGAGCAGCGATAAAGGTGAATCCTGGACATCCATTTCAGGGAACCTTCCCGATAACGGAAGCGTACACACAGTAGAACAGGATTTTGTTGATCCCGATCTTCTATTTGCAGGTACAGAGTTCGGATTCTTTTTCTCTACCAACGGCGGTAAAGTATGGACGCAGCTGAAGTCAGGAATACCAACAATTCCCGTCAGGGATATCGCTTTTCAGAAAAGAGAAAACGATCTGGTTATTGCTACATTCGGGAGAGGATTTTATATACTGGATAATTTCACTCCTCTCCGTGAGATAAATAAAACAACCCTCGATAAAGATGCTTATATCTTCCCGGTTAAAGATGCATTGATGTTCAACAAAACAGGAGGCAGATACGGGCAGGGAGCTACTTATTTCAAAGCCCCAAATCCTGAGTTCGGAGCAGTCTTTACATACTACATAAAGGATGTTCCAAAAACTCTGAAGGACGAAAGAAAAGAAAAAGAGAAAGAATTATTCAAAGACGGCAAACCGATTCCGCAGCCTGATAACGAACAGCTTCGGGCAGAAAATGAAGAGCTCGAACCTTATCTCATATTCACCGTTAAAGATGAAGCCGGGAATATTGTCAGGAAGATTACAAAATCGGCCGCGAAAGGAATTAACAGAGCTGCATGGGACTTACGTTACGGAAGCACCTCGCCTGTTGAGGTAAAAGATAAGTTTAACCCGACGGAAGAAGGTCATGGCAGCACGCTGGCGCTACCGGGTAAATACACAGTAATAATGACGATGATAAACAGGGACGGAGAGAAACAGCTTTACGGCCCTGTTGAATTCAATGTTAATGCTCTGAATAATTCGACGCTGCCGATTGCCGACCGCTCTGAACTGGTTGACTTCCAGAAGAAAGCAAACAAGCTTGCAAGGGCTATCAGGGGGACAGAAGGATTTCTTAATGATATGATGAAGAGAGTCACGGATATAAAGCAGGCGCTAATTAACACACCTGAAGCGCCAAATGATTTAATGGTTAAAGCAGATAACCTGTGGAATACGCTGAAAGACATTTCATTGAAGTTCAACAGGGAGTCAAACTTCCCGAGCACAGAAGAGAACCCTCCTTCACCTGTAACATTTAATGAAAGACTCGGAGTGCTTTCATATACACATTACCGTTCATCTTCAAACATCACACAGAACGAACGGAATGCATATAAGGTGCTGATGGATAAGTTCCCGCCGGTACTTGAACAGCTGAAGAGCCTGTATAACTATGATCTGAAAACATTAGAAGATGATATGGAAAAATACGGCGCCCCCTGGACGCCCGGAAGAATCCCGACATTAAATGTAGAATAGTTAAATTATATTTTATTGACTTTGCCGATCAATTTCCAATAAAGTCAGGTTATTAAAATTAAAAACCCCGGTTCTTCTGCCGGGGTTTTTTATTAAGTTCAGCTTTCAGATTATATCTATTTTTTGATAAAGTTTCCGGATTTTCTCATAACAAAGGAATACTTCAGCAGAAGCAACGAAAATAAGAACCTGTTTAGTATCTTTACCCTTGGATTTATCTGTAGTAATTTAGAGTATTAAATATATACCCGTAAGTAAAATGAAATTTGTGCCTTCATATATTCAGACATTCAGATCAGGTGAGCTGGAAAAACGACTGACCAAAGCCGAAAAAATATTACAGTCCTGCACAAGTTGTCCCAGGAACTGCAATGTTGACAGGACCAACGGTGAGTATGGAATTTGTCAGAGTGGAGATCTTCCTGTAGTTTCTTCATACACCCCGCATTTTGGTGAAGAGCCTGTGCTGACCGGAAGCAGGGGAGCGGGCAATATTTTTTTCGGAAACTGTAATCTCCGCTGCGTATTCTGTCAGAACTATGTTATTAGCCAGAATTACAAAGTAGAAAGAAAGAATGAAGTAAGTCACGGACGACTTGCTGAAATAATGCTGGAACTTCAGGGTAAAGACTGCCATAATATTGGTCTTGTTTCCCCAACTCACTTTACTGTGCCGATTCTGAAATCGATTTACCTGGCGATTGTGAAAGGATTAAATCTCCCGATCATTTA
The DNA here is from genome assembly GCA_035260565.1 of Ignavibacteriaceae bacterium. Classification (GTDB taxonomy): domain Bacteria; phylum Bacteroidota; class Ignavibacteria; order Ignavibacteriales; family Ignavibacteriaceae; genus DATFVA01. The sequence goes on from DATFVA010000545.1 coordinate 2,727, forward strand.
TAATACAAACGGATACGACAGTGTTGAAATGCTGCAGCTTTATGATGGAGTGATTGATATATATCTACCGGATTTTAAATATGGTGAAAATTCCGTTGGCCGGACATATTCAAAAGTCAGCGATTATTTCGATGCTGTAAGACCTGCGATAAAGGAAATGTACAGGCAGGTTGGAAGTGAGCTTGTTTACGAAGACGGGGTTGTAGTAAGAGGATTGATTATCAGGCACCTGGTGATGCCGAACGGGCTGGCTGAAACCGAAAATGTGTTCCGCTTTATTGCTGAAGAACTGGATCCCAAAGTTCACATCTCTTTAATGGCTCAGTATTATCCTTCCA
>DATFVA010000546.1:0-3068 GCA_035260565.1 Ignavibacteriaceae bacterium
AGAAGAAATGTGAAACTGGGAGTCAGCTTAAGGTTTTAAATATGAAAAAATTTATACTAGTATTGTTTTTACTAACAGGAATTATTGAAACCAGAGCGCAACTTTTTCCGGTATTGGGTGGACAAAGAGCAGGGATCTCAACAGCTCAGTTTCTGAAGATTGGAGTAGGAGGAAGAGCAAGTGCACTTGGCGATGCTTTTGTTGCGATTGCGAATGATGCCTCAGCGCTTTACTGGAATCCTGCAGGATTATCACAGTTTCAGGATAATGAAGTTTTTTTCTCGCATAATCAATGGGTTGTAGATATAAATCATGATTTTCTTGGAGCTGTATATCATCTTGATGGAACTAATTCCTTCGGTGTGGCACTTACGTCACTTTCAATGAAAGATATGCCTGTAACAACCGAGTACGCTCCCTTCGGTACCGGTGAATATTTTGGATTTGGCGATCTGGCAATTGGTATAACCTACTCGAGGAGAATGACAGATCAGTTCAGCTTCGGCGGTACAGTAAAATATATTGAAGAAACTTTAGATAAACTTAAAATGCGTGGAGTAATGATCGACCTCGGGACATATTACTGGACAGGACTCGGATCTACCAGGTTTGCAGTTACTGTGTCAAATTTCGGGAACCAGCTTGCCCCTGACGGAGAAGTAGTACTTGTAGGGAAGAGAAAGGTTACCGAGTGGCAATCATTTTCACCTCCCACAGTTTTCCGTATTGGTTTTGCCTTAGAACCGTATGAGGATGATATAAATAAAATAACCACTTCAATTCAGCTAAATCATCCTAATGATAATAGTGAGAATGTGTCAACGGGTATGGAGTATTCGTGGAAACAAATGTTTTTTGTAAGAGGCGGATATAAATTCAATGTTGAAGAACAGAACTATACATTCGGGGCAGGATTAAAAGTTCCTATATCTATTGCAGAATTTACCTTCGATTACGCTTATTCCAACTTTTCCAGATTAGGATCTGCACACAGGTTTTCAATTATACTTGGCTTATGACAATGAAAAGAATTTTACTGTTTTTAATATTAATATTTGTCCTTCTGCAGGGATGCGATCGGAAATTTAATACCGAGAATCTTGTAGCTCCGAATTCAGGTTCCGGGAATATCGGAGGAGATACCGTTTATGTTCAGCTGAATCCCGTATGGGGAGGATTTAATAATCCACAGGATGTTTATATAGGTCATGATCAGTTTTTATACGTGGCTGATACTGATAATGATCGGGTGGTTATGATGAATGTTGCCGGCCAGGTGCTAGGCTCTTTGGCAATTCAAAAACCGATTGCCATTGCTCAGGATTTCAGACTGAATTTATTTGTATGTGCCGAATTTGATACCCTTGGAGAGACTTTCAGTGCGGTATATAGAATCGATCTGTTTGCAGTAGGAAACCTGATATCAGAGGCTGTTCCCGTACGTTTGCTTCCTCGTCCTACTGACCTCAATAAACCTAAAAGAAAATACACTGCTGTGACCACTTTTTATAATAATATGGTATATGTCGGCAGGACCGGCCCTGATAACAGCTTTGTTGATCCGGATAATTCCATCCTGATGTTTCTTCCTAAGTCTGGAGGCGGTGCGGGTGACACCCTTATTGGAAGGGTGCCAAATATCGAAGCGGTAAGCTCAGGATTTGTAACTGCCAACGGGATTAGCTCACTTGCCTCGTTCGATAAACGAAACATAAACCTCGTTGTAACGATGACGGGATCCACGAATTTCAAGGCCCAGCAATGGAATTATGTTGTAACCAATTTTGATGAAAAATATGAAACTAATTTTTCTCCCGAGGACAGTGTGGCTTTTGCCAGGCCAAACCGGTTTATTCAGCCAGAAGGATGTACTATTGATGCCTCAGGAAATATTTTTGTAGTGGATGCGGCTAAGGATAGTGTTTATAAATTTAATGCATTCGGAAATGAACTCCAGTCATTCGGAGGTCCGGATATTTTTAATCAGCCGCATGGGGTCGCTTTCTTTGACAGAACACTATATATAGCAGATTCAGGCAATAACAGGATATTGAGATTTATATTATCAACGGATATACAATGATTAAAAATTCGATAACTCTATTTTTACTTTTTTTTACACCTTTTCTTTACTCACAGGTTCCTATCTCCGATATCAGGGCAAACAATCCGAATGGAGTTCCGCTTGATACAGGACAGGTTGTGACTGTTACGGGTGTTGTAACGTCTTCAACTCAGTTCGGAACGGCCGGGGCAGCTTCAATTCAGGATAACACTGCCGGAGTATGCGTGTATGGTGATCCTTTCCCTACCTCGGTAAATATCGGTGATAGTGTTACTGTTACCGCTGTGCTTACTCAGTACAATGGACTGGCTGAGCTTGATTTCCGAAGAGCGGGAGCTTCTCTTGACATAATTTCTTCCGGTAATGTGGTTGACCCTGAAGTTATAACGATCAACGATATCCTTACACAGGAATGGAATGGTGTAGAAATATATGAAGGAAAGCTTATCCGTTTGAATAATGTGACGATTTCCGGTACTGGAAATTTTGCGAGCGGGACCAATTATCCTATTACTGATGCTACAGGTACTTCAGAAATACGAATAGATAATGATGTTACTTCAATAATAGGTACACCGGTACCATCCGGGGAGGTTGATATCATCGGTATCCTTGAGCAGTATGATAATTCTCCTCCTTACAGCAGCGGCTATCAGCTGCTGCCTCGTTTTATCGGCGACATTGTTGATGACGGCGCGCCATTAATCCTGAACCCGGTTTTTGCTTCTGATATTGACACGTCTTCTTTTACTATTTATTTCAACACTGCAAGAAACGGCAACAGCCAGGTTAAGTATGGATTAACACCTGCACTCGAAATGGATTCTGTAGTTATAAATGATGATACTACTTTTCACGCTGTTCCGGTTACCGGACTGCAGCCTTCAACTTTATATTATTTTAAGGCTGTTTCTGATAATTCGGTGGGCCGGAGTGAAAGTTCACTTCAAAACGTAACAACAGCTTCTAACGATACAAGCATCGACAGTATGAATGTTTATTT
>DATFVA010000547.1:0-2449 GCA_035260565.1 Ignavibacteriaceae bacterium
GGGACCAACACCGTGGGACATTTCATGCATCAGCGTATAATTGAAGAATCCTGCAAATGTAACATACTTCAGCTGATCTTTATCAAGCACAATACCGGCAATTGGTTTAAGCAGTTTATCAAACTTGGCTTCATGCACATTCTTCAGAAGAACCTTCTTAGAACCCTTTGCTTCTCTTACTCTTTCGTCATTAGGTAAATTGAATGCCAGCGTCTGCACACCTGATTTTGCATCCCCGGCACAGTATACTTCATTTGCAACAACTATAGGAGATTCAGAGCCTCGTTCGGTGTTTTTGTATTTATCATCTATCGGAAGATGTTTTTCAATATCCTTAAGATAGGTGCCGAACTTAGCAAGCTTTGCACTCTCTTCCGGATCTTTAATTGTAACAAAACTTTCAAAAGAAGCTTTGTAATTATAGAGTGCATCCTCATAAACTTCATAAGGCCCGATAACAACTTCTATATTGTTATTCTTCAGATCCATCCAGGCCATATCGCTTTCATAATAATCATTACTTTCAAATGCTTTGGCACGAAGTGTAAGATACTTTTTCAGCGAAGGATTATCGGCATAGTCGGCTGCCTCCATTAACAGCTTTGCTGCTCTGCCAAGCTCAGGCTGATAAAAATCGCTGTAAGGGATTGCTTTAAGTGAATCTTTACTCCCTCTTATAACTGTAAACTCCGATGTAAAACTTTTTTCATCATCCGGGTGGTTCTTAATCCAGTTCTCAAATTCATCCTTTGTGATATCCTGCGGATAAAAATTAGCTCCGAGGGGCTTTTTATAACCGTCAATAAAAGCCGCATCATGGTTCAGACGGTCGAAAGGTCCGAAGTTGATATTAAAGTAGACGAGCTTCAGACTATCTTCTTCAGATTTTCCATCCAGAAGCTGATTTTTAACCTCAACGTTTTTATCAAAAACCTGTCTCAGGAAAATGCTGTCTATAAGCCTTGAAGCCTGGTAAAGCTTTTCGATTACCATTTTTTGTCTTTTGTTCAGAAGTGTTGAATCGTAGGTAATTTCTGTAGGCGCAAATTGTGATATCATAGTCTTAAGTGAATCCATTGCTTTTCCTGCTGATGATGGCTGGTTAGTCTCTTTTAAGCACCCTGCAGAGAGTAGAAAAATAAACAGGGAGAGAATGATAATAATATTTTTCATAAATCTTCACCGATAAAAAGTTGCGTAGTAATATCCTCAAAAATATAAATAAACCGGCAATTATCACAGATTTTATAAATGAAATAACCCAATCCCGTTAATTGTGCTGCCTGCCTGCAGTGACTGATTTATCCAGTATTTATAGCGTATTCAAAGCGTGTTCAATACGTATTCACAGCGTATTCAAAGCGTATTCACAGCGTATTCAGATAGGAGTTATGCCGTATCTGCAAGGATTTTCCAACCCCGGCAGGTTTGGTATAGAGATTTGATTTTTGTTCTCTTTTTGTGATACTATTCGGATGATTATTATTTATTATCAGAATTCAAATAATTATATTTATTTACTTTGGTTTAAGGATGATCATAAAAATCTATGCCTCACCTTGTAATAATCGGTAACGGAATAACGGGAATAACCTGTGCACGTTTCGTGCGTAAACAAAGTGATATGCGAATCACTGTTATAAGCAGCGAGACTAAATACCACTATTCACGTACAGCACTTATGTACGTCTATATGGGACATATGCGATGGCAGGATATCAAACCTTATGAAGACTGGTTCTGGGAGAAGAACAGGATAGAGCTCGTCTATGCTCATGTGGAAAAAATTGATACGGATAATAAAAGGCTATTCCTTGATAACAGGAGTGAAATCAAATATGATAAGCTCCTGATAGCCACAGGATCGAAGATAAATAAATTTGGCTGGCTGGGGCAGAACCTGCCGGGAGTCCAGGGACTTTACGGGAAGCAGGATCTGGATCTGCTTGAAGAAAACACAAAAGATATAAAACATGCGGTGATTACAGGTGCGGGGCTGATTGGGGTTGAACTGATGGAAATGCTGCATTCAAGAGGTATACCGGTTACATTTCTCTGCCGTGAAACTCATTACTGGAGATCGAGGCTGCCTGAAGAAGAATGTTTAGTTATTGGCAGACATATTTCAGAATATGGAATGGAACTTAAATTCAACACAGAATTAAAAGAAATTAAGGCAGATAAAAACGGCAGGGTCGGAGCGGTAATAACAAACGGCGGTGAAGAAATTCCCTGTCAATTTGTGGGTCTTACCCCCGGTGTTCATCCCAATATCGATATTGTCAACGAATCAAAAGTTAAAACAGGCAAGGGTGTTCTTGTAAACGAATACCTCGAAACCAACATACCCGATGTTTACTCAGCCGGTGATTGTGCGGAATTTGTAGTCCCGGGCGGAGATGCAGCCGGTCATGTTGAGCAGCTCTGGTACACCGGAAAAATGCAGGGG
>DATFVA010000548.1:0-11247 GCA_035260565.1 Ignavibacteriaceae bacterium
TGATCCGCAGCGTTATGGTATAGTAGATTTTGATAAAAAAGGCAAAGTAAAATCTATTGAAGAGAAGCCAAAGCATCCAAAATCTGATTTTGCTGTGCCGGGCTTATATATATATGATAATGAAGTTGTTGCGATTTCAAAATCGTTAAAACCTTCCAGGCGAGGTGAACTTGAAATTACTGATGTAAATAATTCGTATTTAAAAAAAGATAAACTTAAAGTTGAGAAAATAGGCAGAGGTATTGCCTGGCTTGATACAGGGAATCCAACCGCATTGCTTCAGGCTTCTAACTTTTTTGGTGTAATAGAAGAAAGACAGGGGATGAAAGTAGCATGTATCGAAGAAATCGCTTACAGGATGAAGTATATAAATAAAAAGCAAATGAAAACCCTGATTTCCTCAATACCCAAATCACTCTACAGAGACTATCTGGAAAAATATCTTAAAGATCATAGTTAATTATGGAAATTAACGGCACAAATATACCCGGCGTTTTACAGATCAGACCTGATGTTTTTGAAGATAGCAGAGGGTATTTCCTGGAATCTTTTAATGAGTTTCGGTTTTCAGAAAATCGTATCGAAAACCATTTCGTTCAGGATAATATTTCCCGCTCTGCCAGGGGGACAGTAAGAGGATTACACTATCAGGTAGGAGATAAAGCCCAGGGAAAACTTTGCCAGGTAATAGCCGGTAGTGTATTGGATATAGCTGTCGATATACGGTTTGGCTCACCTACGTTTGGAAAGCACGTGGCTTTTCAAATGTCTGAAGAAAATCATATGCAATTGTGGATACCGCCGGGGTTTGCCCATGGTTTTTCGGTTCTATCCGACTATGCAATTTTTCTGTATAAATGCACGGATTTATACAGCAAACAGCATGAGAGAGCTATTATTTATAATGATCCTCAGTTAAACATTAATTGGGGAATAGATAACCCTATCGTTTCGGATAAAGATTTGAAAGGAAAACCTTTTAATGAAATAGACAGGGACTTTATTTATTCAGAAATGAAAATATAGAAAGTGGAGATAATAAAATGACAGTTCCTTTATTAGATCTTAAAAAACAATACCAGTCGTTAAAGAGCGAACTTGATGAGGCTCTTATAAGAGTTGCCGAATCCCAGTATTTTATCATGGGACCCGAAGTTGATAAGATGGAAAAAGCTTTTTGTGAATACCTGAATTGTAAATATGCAATAGGGGTATCATCCGGTACGGATGCCCTCCTTGTTGCCCTCATGGCTCTCGATATTCAGCCTGGTGATGAGGTTATTGTTCCTACTTACTCTTTCTTTGCAACAGCTGGAGTAGTATCAAGGATGAACGCGGTCCCGGTTTTTGCAGATATTGATCCGGTTACTTTTAATATTGACCCTGATGATATTGAAAAAAGGATAACCAATAAAACTAAAGCTATTATTCCGGTTCATTTATATGGTCAGAGCTGTGAAATGGATAAGATTATGGAAATTGCACGGAACCATAATCTTAAAGTAGTGGAAGATGGCGCACAGGCGATTGGAGTCCAGTATAAAGATGGGAAACATGTGGGTACAATCGGTGACATTGGGTGTTATTCATTCTTCCCCAGTAAAAATCTCGGCTGTTTCGGAGACGGAGGTCTGGTGGTTTCTAATGACGATGTACTGGGAGAAAAATTAAGAATACTCCGCGTTCACGGCGGTAAACCGAAATATTATCATAAGATCATTGGCGGTAATTTCAGACTCGATGCTATCCAGGCTGCAGTACTGAATGTTAAACTTCCTCATCTCGATGACTGGTCGTCGCATAGAAGGGATAATGCCGAACTTTATACAAAATTATTTATTGAAGCCGGACTGGCTGAAGCAACAGGCAGAATTAAGTTTGATGATAAGAATAAAGTCCTTCTTCCGAAAGCTGTATACAAGGACTCAGGAGTTAAAAATTATCATATTTATAATCAATATATTATCCGGGTGGAAGATAGAGACTTAGTAAGAAAGCATCTGTCGGATCAGGGTGTTGGAACGGAAATTTATTATCCGGTACCTTTTCATAAACAGGAATGCTTCTCTTCCCTTAATTATAAAAACGGTGAGTTTCCTCTTGCTGAAGAAGCTGCGGACGATTCCATCGCCCTGCCTATCTACCCTGAACTCACTAAAGAACAGCAGAAGTATATCGTAGATGAAATAAAAAAGGCTGTAAATCAATAAGGTAATGATGTCCGATAAATTTAAGAATAAGAAGATATACATTGCCGGTCATTCCGGTATGGTTGGTTCAGCTATAACAAGAAAGCTTCTAAACGCAGGTTATACAAATCTGCTGTACAGAAACCTTTCCGAGCTTAACTTGATACGGCAGGCTGAAGTTGAAACTTTTTTTAAGGAACAAAAACCGGATTTAGTAATAGTCGCTGCAGCAAAAGTAGGCGGAATACTTGCAAACAGCACTTACAGGGCGGAATTCATTTATGATAACCTGATGATTGAGTCCAATATTATTCATCAATCTTATTTAAGTGGAGTCGATAAGTTAATTTTTCTAGGGAGCAGCTGTATCTATCCTAAACTTGCTCCCCAGCCCCTCAGGGAAGAATACCTGCTTTCCGATTACCTTGAATTTACAAATGAGCCTTATGCTATAGCTAAAATTGCAGGTATAAAGCTCTGTGAAAACTATTACCGTCAGTACGGATCCAATTTTTATTCTGTTATGCCGACTAACTTATACGGACCCTTCGACAATTTTAATCTCGAGACTTCTCATGTCTTGCCCGCATTGATCAGTAAAATTCATCAGGCTAAATTAAAAAACCTTCCGGCTGTTACAGTTTGGGGAAGCGGGAATCCGATGAGAGAATTCCTGTACGTTGAGGATCTTGCAGAAGCTATTGTATTTTTAATGGAAAATATTGATGCGGAAAATATTTATGAACAGGGAATCTCCCATATAAATATCGGTACTGGTGAAGATCTTACTATCAAAGAACTCGCAGGAATCGTTGCGGAAGTGATTGGCTATTCAGGTGGAATTGTTTACGATATAAGCAAGCCTGACGGTACTCCAAGGAAACTAATGGATGTATCAAGGATAAATGAACTTGGCTGGAAATACAAAACAACATTACATGATGGTATAGAAAAAGCATATAGCTGGTTTAAATCTAATGTTAAATAATTGAGGTGGGAATGAAAAAAGCTTTAATTACAGGGATAACCGGTCAGGACGGAAGCTATCTGACTGAAATTCTGCTAGATAAAGGATATGAAGTTCACGGTATAATCAGAAAAAGCAGCTCATTTAATACCGGGAGAATAGATCACTTGTACAGCAATAAGGAAATCCTTGATAGAAAACTTTTCCTTCATTATGGGGATCTTGTTGATACAAGTGCCTTAAACCGGCTGCTCGAAAAAATTGAGCCGGAGGAAATTTATAACCTCGCCGCTCAGAGTCATGTGAAGGTTTCTTTTGAAGTTCCCGACTATACCGCACAGGTAGATGCACTCGGAACTCTCAGATTCCTTGATGCAATCAGAGAAGTGGGTTTGAGGAAAGTAAAGTTCTACCAGGCGTCTACCAGTGAGCTATTCGGTAAAGTGCAGGAAGTTCCGCAGACTGAAGAAACGCCATTTTATCCGCGTTCCCCTTATGGCGTTGCAAAGTTATACGGGTACTGGATAATTGTTAATTATAGAGAAGCGTATAACATTTTTGCTTCAAACGGAATTCTATTCAATCACGAATCCCCAAGGCGGGGAGAGACTTTTGTTACCCGGAAAATCACCCGCGCAGTATCTAAAATATCGGCTGGGTTGCAGGACAAGCTTCTTCTGGGAAACCTGGATGCAAAAAGGGATTGGGGTTTTGCCCCGGAATATTGCGAAGGGATGTGGAGAATTTTGAACCACGAAAAGGCTGAAGATTTTGTCCTTGCTACCGGTGAAACTCATACTGTAAGAGAATTCGCAGAATTAGCCTTCAATGAGATTGGTATCAAGCTCGAATGGAAAGGGAAAGGAGCTGAAGAAAAGGGTTTAATAAAGGAAATTGATTGGTCAAAAGGAAATAAGCTTCTGAATGCATCCCGTTCCGGAAATGAATACAAATATTCTTTCACCGATAAATTGAAAAAAGGGAAAACTGTATTAGCTATTGATCCCGAATATTACAGACCCACAGAAGTTGATTTGTTGATAGGAAATCCTTCAAAAGCAAAAAAAGTACTCGGATGGGAAGCTAAAACAACTTTTAATCATCTCGTCAAGCTGATGATTAAAGCAGATCTTGAAAAGGTTATGATGCGGGGTTATTAAGAGGAAATTTCTTCTTATTAATTATTAGCACGACAACCAGTGCTGCTGCTATTATCATCAGAAGTATTATTATAGAGAAAGAGATATTCTTGTTATGCTTCAGTAGGATAGGGGAAATATTCCCGGATAATACAAATGCTCCCCAATAATAGGGGTTTGCGGAATAATTTTTAATAAAATCAATTTTTGCCAGTCTTAGGGCTTTGGATTTATCATACCCCATACTTAGTTTTTCATAAAAAAGAGTCATAAGTCTGGAGGTGTATTTATCGTTAACATCCCATAAGGAAACTACTACGCTTTTGGACCCTGCTTCAAAGAATGCTTTAGTAAGCCCTAAAATTCCTTCAGATTCGTCTACACTTCCTAACCCCGAGTTGCACGAACTAAGTACAACCAGGTCGCTGTTAAGCTTTAGCTGAACAATTTCGCTCGCTTCCAGGAACCCGTCGTTCTCTGCATCGTATGTATTTGAAAAAAATATTAAGGGCTGCTTATTGTATAAGAATGAATGTGTGGATAAATGGATGATCCTCCTTAATGAAGCATTTTGTTTGAAGTTGGTTTCAGTTGCATTTTTGTCAAGTAATATAGTATTGGCATTTAATATTTCACCGATACTGTTTACTTCCTCCCCTGAATACTTCAAGGGCAGAAATACAAGATTCCTCGGAATACCTGATGATTCATCAAGAAGACCTCTCCTTTCAGCAAACTCATTGCTTTCTGTATTGATTGAAGGATTTCCCACCAGCAATGCATTACCGTCATTCTTCAGGTTGTTTTTCTGCTGCTCCAGAAATGCTGTTGCAGAAGGGGAGTAGGAGATGTCGTAGTCCTTCAAAAGAAAGCTTTTATTTTTATAGTAAAATGGACTTTCATTCTCACTGTAATTTGTTACCAGGAACTCAAACGGCATTGATAACAGCTCAGTGCAGAGTGAAAAAATTATCTTTTTATCTTTAGGAATATTCTGAACGACAGGCTGCACAACTGTTTTATATAAATCGAATGAGGCCTTCGCATTAAAAGAAAACAGGTCCTGGTTATAGAATGCATCTGTTTTGCTGATAGTATTCTCAAAATATGGAGATATATTATTTATCATTCCAACCAGTTGTTCCCTGGAAATATTAAATTTAAATGGTTCAAACTTGTTTCTGCTGATTAAAAAAGCGTATATGTTATCTTCAGTTGAATAATATGAAACTAAATTTTCATCACCGCTCAGAGAATTTTGAATCTCTTCTAATCCGGGCCATTTTTCCATATTTAAATAAGGAGCAAGGCCCGGATTAGATCTGGTCAATGATAATTTTAATTCCATTAACTTGTTTTTAATAGTCTCAGTTTTCTGCTCACCAAAGAGACCCGAATGAATAATCCAGTCATAATCATATAATTCGTTCAAAGCTGTGCTGTCATTTACCATTGACTGGAGCTTGAGATTATTAAGGTTCTGGATCATGTTTCTGGAGTGGGACTTATTAATAAGGTCAAATGCCTTTTCGTATTTATTTAGTTTCAGATAGTGTTCGGCAAAAGAATTGTAAACCTCACGATTGCCGGAGAAATAGGAAATCTGTACATCTTCCTGGCTGAACAAAGGGCGCGATACATCCTCAATAACTTTAACCGCAGAAGAATAATACGATTCAGCGTTCTGATATAAATTTTTTGTATCAGATAACTTAGCGAGACAATAATAAGCTTCGACTTCCAGGCTCTTTTCGTTCAGGTTTTTTACAAGACTGAGTGCTTTATTGTATGAAGATTCAGCCCTGTTCAAGTCGCCCTGCTTTTCCAGGATATTACCTTTTATAATTTCTGATCTTGCCTGTAAATAAGGGAATTCGCCTGGTGATAAATTCTTCAAAGATTCATTCAGAACAGCCAGGGCCCCGATATATTCCTCTTTCTTAACCAGGACTTCTGAAAGGTCTATTCCCGCCAGTGCTGATGTGTAAACCGCATGATTCTGCTGGGCCAGTCTGCGGGCCTCATTAAAGTAATTCTCCGATATATCAAGACTGTCAAAAGATGAGTATACCACTCCCAGCTTATCATATATATCGGCTGTCAGATATGGATTATTAATCCTGCTGCATTCTGACTCAGCCTGCAGATAATATCCCAGTGCATTATTCGGGCGGTCAAGGTTGAAGTTTAATGCACCGAGTCCGCTGCTTATATTTGCACTCAGCTCAATCTCATTTATTTCCGAGGAAAGCTTTTTTGCCTGGTTATAATACTTTAATGCTTCAGAATAATTGGACAGGTTAGTATAAGCATCCGCCATCCCGGTAAGGTTAAGCACAAGAGATCGTTTGTTATCGCCGGCAAATTCAATTCCGTCTTTGTAGTATTTAATTGCACTTTCATAGTTGAAGATCGACATATAAATCTTGCCGATATTATTGGAAAGCAGGGAAAGCCGCAGCTGGTTGCCCATTTGCTTGAATAAATTATAACTCCTTAAATAATTTTCTCTGGCTTCAATCAATTCATTTGTATAACTGTATGAAACTCCAAGTTCAGAATGTGCATAAGCCTCCAGTTCGATATTATGAATTTTATCCGCGATTATAAGGGCTTGTTTGTATTCATCTCTTGCTTTGTCTATGAATCCCTGGATATCATCCATTATTCCCAGTGCCACATATGATAACCCTTCATCATGTTTTAAATGATTTTCAACACTCAGGTTGTAAGCACTGTTATAAATATTATTGGCCCGATCATATTCACCTGAAAGAAAATACAACCCGCCCTCAGCAAGCATAGCCTGTATATGAAAATCAATATCATTATCAGAGCTCTGTTCTGCTTTTTGAATTAAAGATAATGCTGTTTTGTAGTCCCCCAGGCTCCTGTAGCAATATGATAACTGGTATAAGGTAAATTTGTTTAATGTGTCCGCCTGAAGACATTTCTCAAAATATTCTTTTGCTGAATTATAATCGGCTTTCTGATAGTTGATCAACCCAAGCAGGTAATTCTTCTCCCGCTGATGAAAATCTTTTGAAGCTTCTATTTTAGACTCCAAAAGCGGTAACCTGTCTAAAGCATTTGCTGCATATACAAGCTCATCATAATATTGAAGGAAATGGGGAACATCGTTAAGGTGAGAATTCAATGTGTCGTACATCTCGATAAACTTATTCTGCTTCTTTAGAATAACTGCATTCAGAAGCGCCTTTCGGTAGTCATCCTTTAAACTTTTTATAAGATCAAATTCTTTTCCGGGTGATGATTCAGAATTAACAAGGTAAGTTTTAAAAGATGAAATGAGATGCGGATTCCAGCCGTTATTATTTATTTGATTTAATAAGGAATCCGGGAAATTGAAGAGCGTTGAGGAAACAGATCCGGAATGTCTCGAATCAATTTCTGCGGGCTGCAGGAATGATACTATGAGCGCAAATAATAATATTGTTACTTTTTGAATTATCATTTAACACAACTTACTCCACTTCCCCCAGAAGTTTTTTGGCTTCTTCCATCTTACTGCCTTTTTCGTTGATAACCATAGATAAATATTCTTTGGCAGATTTTATATCGTTTACCATTAGACTGGCCTTTGCAAGGTAAAAATATGCGTTAAGTTTAATGTTGGTAAATTTTCCGGAATTATTCTTCCTTACACTTTCTTTTAAATAGTTGGCACCGGCAATTGCACGGTCCTGATCATAGCCCGGGAATAATCCGGCAAAACTATGTCCGGCAGTTTCAAGGTATGATAACCCTAACATATAGTAAGAATAGAATATCGTTTCATCATCCGGGTTCTGTTTAATATCCTTCTGAAGGTAATCTATTGCTTGATTATAATTTTCTTTTTCCAGGGCTTTCAGGCTATTCTGGAAATTTTCAGTCGCCCTCCCCCTGTTTACGGAAAATTCAGTTACATTGTTTAGTCCGGCAGCTTTTAAATAAGCTGACGTTGACAAAGATGAAAAAATAAACAGAATCAGGTATACCAGCCCTATAGCCAAAACAGACGCAAACGCATAGCGTGATGTCCGGTAACGGGAGTATGAAGTTTTAGGTTTAACATTTTCGGGGTTAGATAGAGATTTGCTATCATGCTGAATTATTTCGGATATATAGCTGTCTGCATCCGAATATTCAAAATTCAGTTCTTTGTATAGTTCAGCACATACGGAACATTTTCTCAGATGAGTTTCTATGAAGGGAACCCTCCCTGTAACTGATGTATTGTCAGGGTTCATCCCATTTTGATGCAGAATATATTCGGCTATTTCGTCCTCACTTAAGTGAGAAGAATGTGTTACAATTAGGGAGAGGTCATAATACGATGCAACAAACTCTCTAAGTTCATCATCGTTCTTTATAAGAGCTTCAAGTTCCTGCTTATCCTTTGCTGTAGGATTTTTCTTCTCTAGAATTTCTAATATTTTATCTTTAGTACTCATCTCAAAGTATGTTTCACGTTTATAATCAATTAGTAAAGACTTTATAAATAAAGGGACACCTTATATTTTAATTTTTAGCTCGTCAATCGTCCTGTAGAACATTTTCTTGATCGCATCTTCCGATTTCCCCAGATTTTCTGCTATTTCTGCGAATTTCAGATCTTCCCAGAATCTCATCCTGAATATCTCCCGTTTATCTGTACTCAATGTATTTAAAATGGAGACAATTTTTTCTGCATCAATTTTGACTGAAGGATGTTCGGCGTTCTGTTCAATATGATAAGCCTCGTCAAGCTCAAATGTCCTTCTTTTTTTGGATTTTTTATACCAGTTCACGAATGTCAGAAATAACACTCTTCTGAGCCAGTTCTCAAGGTTTTCAATTTTATGATATTGCTCGGCAAAGGATAGGTAAACTGTGTTGGAAAGGTCATCCACATCTTCAACATTAGGGATCTTTCCATGTCTTAATTTTGAGAGAAAATAGCTATATGAAATATCTCTTATTTTCGAGGATAATTTGCTGAAAGACGAAGAATTTCCGGATTTTGCCTCCGAAAAAAGTTCATCCAATTCATTTTTTGAAAAATTAATGTAATTTAGCTTTTGCTCAGTCAAAAGTAGTAATTATTTGCTTGTCACTATTCGTTCATTTAATTTACTAATAGTATACTTATTTAAATCGACTTAAACAATAATCATGAAAGTATTCATAACAGGAATTTTTGTAATCCTGAGTTACCTGTCTTTACACGCTCAGCCGGTACTGCAGATACGCCCGGGAGAGCTCGAATATGAGGATATTTTTCATCGGCTTCAAAATGCTTATTTTATAAATACCGGGAATGAACCGCTTATTATTGACAGTATTTATTATAGCCACAATGATTTTTATTACCTGAGATTTAACCGTTCCTGGAGATACCCGATTACTATAGAACCTGGTGACTCAATTATGATGGATTGTATCCTATCAGGTTATTTGAACTATACTTACGAGGATACAGTGGATACGCTCTTTGTATACAATAATAGTTTTAATCCTTATGCATATCTCAAGGTAAAAATTGATTATTATGAGGATAATTTCTATTCTGGAATTATGCAGGGAAATATAAGTTCTGAAGGATCCCCCGTATCAAATGCAGATGTTTATTTCCTTTACGGAGGTAACTTCGTTATTGCCCGGACTATTTCAGACGCCGCAGGGAATTATTCTGCTGAACTTCCTGTTGGAAATTATACTGTAGCCGCAGGCAGTGATTCATTTTATGTTTCCTTTTATAATCAGCAGTATGAACCATTAAGTGCAGCTCAGATTTTTGTTGATACAAATAGTGTTGCATTGGCTGATTTTAATCTTGTAAGAAAATCGCCCTCACCAAATTCCATCTCAGGAACAATATATGACTCGCTTGCGATTTATCCATTGAAAAAAGGCATTGTCGTAGTAAGAAGCGGTACACACACTCCAAGTAAAGTAGTACCCTCAAAGCTGAATTCTCCGGCTTTGGACGGTGCGTATACAGCCTTTGTTAATCCCGATGGTTCATATGCTGTTGATGATATTATTGACTCCGGGTACTATTTTGTACAATCATTTTCCGATTATTATATACCTGCTTATTATGACTCTCTTGGAAACAATCCGAGTTTCTGGCAGAATGCTGATTCAATTTATATTGGTTCGCAGATTTCCAATGCAGATATTTATATGCCCAGGGATTCATCCATCGGAGGCGGAATAATTTCCGGAACAGTGGGTATCGCCGGGAACCGGGACAGCAGTGTTACCGATGCCATTGTCTATGCTCAATCGGCGGAAAACAATTTAATTACGTATGCGTTCTCCCAAACTAACGGCAATTTCAGAGAAAATTTTCTTCCCTACGGCAGTTATTATCTGGTTGCTCAAAAAATAGGTTATGCAAATGCTGTAAGCGACAAAATAATAATCGATAGTTCAATGACTAATATCGGTGACGTTACGCTGCTTTTTTCTGCTCCTAATTCAATAAAAGATCATCCTTTAAATCCTGATAAGATCGAGCTGTATCAGAATTATCCCAATCCCTTTAACCCGTCGACAACAGTTGAGTTTTTTCTTCCCGGGGGTACCAACGTAACTGTGAGAATTACAAATATTCTTGGGCAAACGGTTTCAATACTGCATAGCGGCTATCTGAATTCCGGTGATTATAAAATGCAGTTTGATGGCACACGGCTAAGTTCAGGAATTTATTTTGTCTCCCTTATCACACAAAATACTTCTCTTGTTCGCAAAATCCTGCTCTTAAAATAAGTTCAGCCCTGGATAGAGGACGGTAAGCCCTTATATCCTCAATGGCATAAATATCACAAATCCCTACTAATGTATCCTGTTCCACAGTAAAAGGCTATCATTCCAGTAATTTATCTTTTTGACGACATGTTAAATTAATGGAAAGGATAAGAATATGAGATTGAAACTATTAGGGATAATAATGATGCTAATT
>DATFVA010000549.1:0-8582 GCA_035260565.1 Ignavibacteriaceae bacterium
GTACATTGTTCATCAACCTGGAACCATGCAGTCATTTCGGAAAAACCCCTCCCTGTGTTGACCGGATTATTGAGAATAAAATCAAAAAAGTTGTCATCGGTACTCTCGATATGAACCCCCTCGTTAGTGGAAACGGTGTAAGGAAACTTAAGTCCGCCGGTATCGATGTAAAAGTAGGTGTGCTTGAAAATGACTGTATAAACCTTAACAGGTTTTTCTTCAAATATATCACCAAGAAGATGCCGTTCATCTCGCTTAAAGCTGCACAGACTCTCGACGGAAAAATTGCCGACTCAAAAGGCGGTTCTCAATGGATATCCTCTATGCAGTCAAGGAAATTTGTTCATCATCTGCGGGCAAATTATGATGCCGTGCTTGTAGGTGCGGGTACTGTCGGCAAGGATGATCCGTCACTCACAGTCAGATTAACTGATGGCAGAAACCCGAGAAGGATTATTCTGGACAGTGCGTTAACACTAAAAACCGATAAGAAATTGTTTACAAGAAATAACGATCATAAAACCATCCTGGTTACTTCAAAGAATAATGAAAACAAGAGAAAGATAAAGAAACTGGAATCATTTGGGGTCCAGGTGATCTTTGCGAGTGAGGAGAAGAACGGCAACCTCAACCTGAAGAATGTATTGCGGGTACTGGCAAAGAATAATGTCGCATCAGTGCTTGTGGAAGGCGGGAGCCGTGTGTTTTCCTCTTTTATAAGGAGCGGGCTTTATGATGATATCTTCCTGTTCATCTCACCCAAAATTATCGGTGAAGGAATTCCGGTTGTTGAAAATATAGGTGTAAAAAGTATTAAACGGACGCTCAACGTTAAAATTAAAAGTTTCGACAAGATCGGCGAAGATCTTATGCTCAGGCTTGAGAAATAATCCTCTTATATTTTCTCATCTTTTCTACTCTCCGCAAAATATTTGTAACTTTAAAACTTAAAGTTTAAACATTATAAAACAGGAGAAATGAAATGTTTACGGGGCTTGTTGAGGAAAAAGGAATTCTGATAAATAAAATAAAGACGGGCGACGGCTACCGGCTCGAGATAAAGGCAGAAAAAGTACTTGAAGATACGGTAATAGGAAGCAGTATCAGCGTTAACGGCTGCTGCCTTACTGTAGTTGAGAAAAAAAATAATTCGGTGTTGATGGATACTATAGAAGAAACATTGAAGAAAACTAATCTTGGCGATCTGACTAAAGGCGACTATGTAAATCTTGAGCGGCCGTTAAAGGCAGATGCGAGACTGGGGGGACATTTCGTGCTTGGACATGTTGATACAAAAGGCGAAGTTGTAGAGATTGAAGAATTGTCGAACAGTCATTTTATGAAAATCCGGTTCCCTGAGGAATTCAAACAATATCTTATTTATGTAGGTTCGGTTGCTGTTGATGGAGTCAGTATGACAGTAGCTGAACTCCGGGATAATGTATTCGGTATTGGTATAATTCCCCACACCTGGCAGGAAACGGTTTTCTCTACGAAAAAGCCGGGCAGTACAGTCAATCTTGAATTTGATGTACTGGGGAAATATGTCGAGAGAATAATGGAGAATAAAGAACAACCCGGTTTTTAATGGACAGAATAGAACAGAGATTCCTTAAGTTTGTTGATGAACACAGACTGATAAAAACAGGAGAAAAAATCCTGGCTGCTTTGAGCGGAGGACCTGATTCTGTATTCCTTCTTTATCTCCTGAGTAAGTTCAGCAGACGCTTGAAGATAGAAGTATCGTCAGTGCATATTAACCATAGTCTCCGCGGCAAAGACTCTGATGAAGATGAACTTTTCTGTAAAGAATTATGCAGGGATAAAAAAATAGAATTTTATTCTGTAAAAAAGAACGTTAGATCATTTGCCCGGAGAAACGGTTACTCCCTTGAAGAAGCGGGGAGGATAATCAGGTACAGGGAGTTCGAACGTATCCTGAAACGGAACAAACTTGATAAGATCGCAACTGCGCACAATGCAAATGATAATACAGAAACTGTATTACTGAATCTTATTAAAGGCACGGGGCTTGATGGAATCTCCGGTATACCCGAAATGAGAGAGAACATTATCCGTCCTGTTTTATGCTTTACAAAAGAAGAGATCCTTGCATACCTTGGCCGGAATCAAATCACCTTCAGAACAGATAAATCGAATGAAGGAATTGATTTCGAGAGGAATTACCTGCGCAATAAAATACTCCCATTAATAAAAGAAAAATTAAACCCTTCTGTCGACAGATCATTACTGATATCTTCTGAAAATTTCAGGAATATAAGAGAATTCATATTGAACAGTGAAGCAGATCTGTTTCGGGGGATAGAAAAAGATCCTGGGGGTAATCTTAAGCTGCAGCTGAGCGATCTTAACAAGACTAAAGAATCCTTAAAGGGACTATTGTTGAAGACTCTGCTCGAACGTGAATTAAATATGCAGGTTTTCTCAAATGATATCAGGAAAATCCTTTCATTAGTTACTGCCCAGGCCGGGAAACAGATTGAACTTTCGGGGGGAATTATCTTTTTCAGGGAAAGAGATTACCTGAAGATTTTCCGGAGAGAGAAAAATCCGGAAATTTACTCTGAGAAGATCCGTATCGGAGAAATGAAAAGCACCCCCTTCGGCAAAGTATCCATAAGAAAATGTGACCGCAGATCACCGGTTTATTCAAATAATAAAAATAAAGAGTATATTTCAGCAGATACTGTAAGTGCTGAATTTACAATAAGAAGATGGAAAAAAGGCGATTCATTTCACCCGATGGGAATGAACGGTTCTAAAAAGATATCAGATTTCCTGAATGAACAGAAAGTTGAGTCCTCCGGCAAAAAAAATCATCTGATCTTGTTGAATAATAATAAAATAGTCTGGGTAATAGGATTGCGTATAGACAACAGGTTTAAAATTACTTCTTCAACTAAAAAAATACTGGAATTATGCCTGAACTGAAAAACGGTAAACTCTTAATTGAAAATGATGTATTTATTCCTTTTATTGAAGAGGCGAGGCTTCAGGAAAGAATAAAGGAAATGGGAAAAGAAATTTCCCGGGATTATAAAGGAAAATCGCCAATTTTTATAGGAGTATTAAATGGAGCGTTCCTTTTCCTGTCAGATCTGGTGAAAAATGTTGATATAGATTGTGAGATCGATTTTTTTAAACTTTCCAGTTACGGAGATGCAAAAATATCTTCCGGGAAAGTTACACTTGTTAAGGAACTAAATTGTGATGTAAATGGTAGAGATATTATAATTATTGAGGATATTGTCGACTCAGGATTGTCAATCAAATTCATTGAGGACCATATTGCACAGTATGCCCCTGCTAGTATGAAAGTAGTATCTCTTCTGGTTAAACCGAAAAGCCTTAAATATAATGTGAAAATTGATTATATTGGCTTTGATATTCCAAGTGAATTTGTTATAGGCTATGGTTTGGATTATGCTCAGAAGTACAGAAATCTGAGATCAATTTATATCCTTGAGAATAATAGGTCAGAGTAGAATTTTTAAAAAATAAATAAATGAAAAATGGCAGATAATAAAAATAACAGACCGGTTCAAAAACCTCCGAAAGGAAATGGTCCTAATAAAACGGACGATAATTTTGATTGGTCTAAAGTAATACGGTTAGTTTTCGGGTGGGGAGCGGTGATTGTTGCTGCCGTAATTGTTATGCAGGTCTTTAAGACCGGCACACAGAATTATGTAAGCATTACTTATATTCAATACGAAAAACTGATTGATGAAGGAAAAATCCAATCGGCTGTAATTACAAAACAGGATGTAAATGACTATTATTTCAAGGCGGTATTAACCTCGGAGCAAAGTCTTGAAGTTAATAATCAGACCGAGAAGGTTAAAAACGTTTCTGTTTACCTCCCTGAACCCATAATCAAGGAACAGGAAGCCGTATGGAAAGCCAAAGGAATTAATTATTCATTTGATAAGGATTCAAATGAATGGCTGAATGTTCTTCTCGGGTTCCTTCCCTGGATCATAATTATAGCTGTATGGATTATAATTATGAGAAGAATGCAGGGAACCGGCGGAGGTACACGTGGAATATTCTCATTTGGAAAGAGTAAAGCAAAACTGATTACTCAATCAGGTCAGAGGATAACCTTCCGTGATGTAGCCGGTGCCGATGAGGCAAAACTTGAACTTCATGAAATCATTGAATTCTTAAAAGAACCAACCAAGTTTCAGAAACTCGGCGGAAAAATTCCAAGAGGAGTTCTTCTTCTTGGACCTCCCGGAACAGGCAAAACTCTTCTTGCAAGGGCCGTTGCAGGAGAAGCAGGCGTTCCCTTCTTCTCAATAAGCGGTGCCGATTTCGTTGAAATGTTTGTCGGTGTAGGCGCCAGCCGTGTGAGAGATCTTTTTGAACAGGGAAAGAAAAATGCACCCTGTATCATATTCATTGATGAAATTGATGCGGTTGGAAGGCATAGAGGAGCAGGGCTCGGCGGCGGACACGATGAAAGAGAACAAACTCTAAACCAGCTCCTTGTTGAAATGGATGGTTTTGAGCAAAACAGCGGTGTAATAATTATTGCGGCAACAAACAGACCGGATGTTCTTGATCCTGCATTGATGAGACCCGGCAGGTTTGACCGTCAGGTTGTTGTGGACCGTCCCGATGTTAAGGGAAGGGAAGGCATCTTAAAAGTACATACAAGGAATATTCCTCTTGAAGAAAGTGTTAAACTCGACGTCCTTGCTAAAGGAACACCGGGATTAGCCGGTGCCGAACTTGCGAATCTGGTTAATGAAGCTGCATTGCTTGCTGCAAGGAAGAATAAGAAAAGCGTTGAAATGATCGACTTTGAGGAAGCTAAGGATAAGGTAATGATGGGAATGGAGAGAAAAAGTCTTATCATCACCGAAGAGGAAAAGAAAACTACGGCCTATCATGAAATCGGACACGTACTGGTTGCAAGGATGCTGCCTGAAGCGGATCCTGTGCATAAAGTTACTATAATCCCGCGTGGCCGTGCATTAGGTGTAACAAGTTATCTCCCTATTGATGAAAAGCATACTTACTCAAGAGAATACCTTGAGGCCATCATAACCTACGCCCTAGGAGGCAGGGCTGCTGAGAAAATTATCTTCAAACACTTTACTACCGGTGCAGGCAATGATATAGAAAAGGCTACCGGAATTGCACGGAAGATGGTATGCGAATGGGGAATGAGCGATAAACTCGGACCTCTGAGCTACGGTGCTAAGCGGGAGGAAATTTTCCTGGGACGCGAAATACAAAGTCATCGTGATTATAGTGAAAGAACCGCAATCGAGATTGATGAAGAGGTAAGAAGATTTGTAAATGAAGCTATGGTTCGTGCAGAACAGATATTAACAGAAAATATTGATCTTCTACATAAGCTTTCACAGGAATTGCTTGAAAGAGAAATCCTTGATTCGCATGAAATAGATGCAATCATCAGAGGTGAAACACTTCCACCGGTTAAGAAAAACGGCAGTACAGGAAGCAATCCGGAAATAATTCCGGAACATGTGAAGAAATTAATGGAGCAAAGGAAACCGAAAGAATCTTCTCCTAAAGATGACTCCAACTGATAACGGCACAATTCATTACAGAGATGAATTAGTCAGAAAACTGATTCATCTCTTTTCTTTATCTATTCCCATAATTTATTATTTTATTTCCCGCGGGGATGCTATTTTAATACTCAGCATCTTCACTGCCGTTGCACTGATCCTGGATCTTACAAGGTATCTTTCTCCTGCAGTAGGAAAAGTATTTTACAGAATGTTCGGATTCCTGCTCAGGAAGCATGAACTCGATTCCCGGAAAAAGAATCTTAACGGTGCTACCTATGTTTTCATCTCGGCGCTTATATGTGTAATCCTGTTTCCTAAAGTGCTGTTTATTACAGCATTTACAATTTTGATCATCAGCGACACGATGGCCGCCCTTATAGGCAGAAAATTCGGTAAACATAAGCTGCTATCGAAGAGTTTTGAGGGAACTTTGGCCTTTTTTATAAGTGCAAGTATTGTAGTTTTTTTTACACCCAAGGTTCAGGATCTCCCCGCTGAATATATTATCGGGATCATTGCCGCGGCCGTGGGAGCAATAGTTGAGAATATTTCATTTGGATTTGCCGATGATAACCTGGCAATCCCTATTTCAATTGGATTTACAATGTGGCTTCTCTATATGGCTTTACTCCCTGAACTTCAAATAATACTACCAATACTTCCGAGGTAGATGATGAAAAGATTTTTAGTAAGCATAATCTCACTGGTTTCCGTTTTTTATTTTATAGCTTGTCAGACTTCAAATAAACCTGCGCAGGGACTTGAAGATGAGATTTACGTAGTTGCCGATTCATCGGAGTTCTCCGGGTTATCGGTCGTTCTCGATTCCGCCTTCCAAAAGATCATTTATACACCTCAGCCTGAAAGACTTTTTACACTTATCAGGATTTCGCCAAATCAACTCGAAAGATATAAGCATAAGAAGAATATTTTAATTGTGGCTCCTTTAAATTCAGGATCGCAAACCTCGCAATTCATACATAGCACTGTTGATACTGCGGCTATAGAAAAGATTAAAGAAGAAAAGGAATTTATAATTAAAAAAGAAGGGTTATGGGCCAAAAATCAGCTTGTTATGATTTTAACAGCTCCTTCTGTTGATGAGCTGGAGTATCAGATCCGTAATAATAAGGACAATCTTCTTTACGCTTTCCAGAAAGTCTCGGATGAAAGGCTGCACCAGAGTCTCTATAATTCCGAATATGAGCAGGAACCACTTGAAGGTAAATTGTTCAGGGAGTATGGGTGGCTAATTTATATCCAGGCTGATTTTAAACTGGCACTGGATATCCCCAAAGATAATTTCGTTTGGCTTAGAAGATCGCCGGGCAGCGATATGGAACGCTGGTTATTTATTCACTGGATTGATAACGCCTCACCCGCCTATCTTAACGAGGATTCGGTAAGAGCAATCAGGAACAGGATGACTGAAAAATATTACAGGACGAGAGACGACAGCGCTTATGTAATTATTGCTTCAGATTATTATACTTCAAGTGAGGTAAACTTCAACGGAAAGTACGCTATCTTTACACAGGGATTGTGGGAGTTGAACACTAAAGGAATGGGGGGTCCCTTCATAAATTATACTTTTTTTGACGATAGTACACACAGGCTTTATATGCTCGACGGCTCGGTATATGCCCCGAAATATTATAAGAGAAACCTGATCCAGCAGATGGATGTGCTTCTTCAGTCGTTTATGACTGGTCCTGATATCAGCAAAGATAAGAAACAGGAGCTGTTGAATGCAGCGGAAGATTATAAAAAAGTAAAATAGTTTTTATAATCCCCTCAGGTTTGCAGGAATAGTAAATTTGGGAAAATCAGATTTAATCTTATTTATATAAATCTTCGCCCTGTCTGTTTTATTAAACCGCAGTTCATACAATGCTCTTGAAGCCAGCACAGAGCCCGCCAGGTTCTGAATAAAATCCGTATACCTGTTTCCATGCTCAGGAAACCTGATGTGAAAATCCGGATCATCGGCCGGCACATATTCATCCGACGTTTTTACCACTTTAAATAAAAGCACATCCGGTACATAGGTATAACCCTGGGGCAGTATGAACTGTCCGTTCCTTAATTCATTCTCGGCAATTTCGGGGGGGAAATAAAAGCTCCGGTGGTCTGTATTTGAAGCCACAAGATCAGTCATCAACTTACGGTAAAGCGATTCAAGAAGGTTGGCATTGTAATTCTCATCTCTTTCAAACGGCTGCAGTGCATTTTTGAAAAGATCGATATCAGTTTTTACTCCTTTAATGACATCAGGATGATCCGTTTCAAGCTGATTATAATACCAGGATCTTCTCATCAGTTCTTTATCGATGACTGCCACGTCCTTTCTGAATCCCTCTACATATTGAAAATAATAAGACGGCGATACACAGTAGTCCCATAAGTAACTGAAAATGATAGAATTTTTATCAGTACCCGACAGGAGTGCTTTTGTGTAATCTTCAAACGTATACGTATCTGCCTGGTTTACTTCCTCATAATTTATGAAAAATTCTCCGGCAGTTAAAAGAACAATAAGTCCGGCCGCGGCAGCAATCTTATATCTACCATCACTTACTATCTCATATATTTTAATGAATCCGAATACTGTAAAATAGGCCAGGGTTATATAGGCAAGCAGAAAATAAGAATCGATATCGTTAATGTCATAATTGATCGAATATGCTACTGTCGAAATAAATGTAATTATCAGGAACAACGAAAGTTTCCTTGCCCGGAAAAATGAGACGAAGAGTCCTATGAAGCTTACAATAAGAGCAAATGTAAATTCTGCAGGCAGGTTATTTACAAAATAACTCAGCTGTTTTTTTGCAGCTGCAGTAGATGAGAATAACCACACCTGGTATTGTTTGCCGCTGATGTGTCTCATTATTCTTTCGAAGTCGATTGGATTACCCCAGTTTATCGGCGGATTCTGTGAGGCGCGGATAGGCAGGTAGCTGTAAAAGATCAGCAGCAGCGGGAAGAACAGCAGAAGCATTAATAATATCT
>DATFVA010000550.1:0-4061 GCA_035260565.1 Ignavibacteriaceae bacterium
TATTTAATAGTTTTCTCTTTACACTTTCTTCTGCTATATCATTAAAATTATAATGTACAAGCTCCAGGTTGCCTGTTTCTTCAATTTTTGATAAAACCAGTTGATGCTCATTCTCTTCCTTATTATCAAGAAGTGATATACTCAGCATTCCTGTAATAACACCGGCTATAATTAATAAACCAACAACTCCTCCTATTCCAAGTATAAACATTCTGATCTTCATAACATTTTTTAATCTTAAATTAATGATGCAATATCCGGCCGGTTTGCCGGTTATCCTTTAAATTATCTTAAATGTAAGACCTTTTGTAATTTTGAGTGGTGATTTATATTGTTTTTTATTCTATCAGGAGAGATATATGAAACGATTAGGCCTGCTTCTTATTTTTGTAACTGCAATGTCTTTAAACCTTTCAGCTCAATCCGCAGGCGGGGGCATTATGCTGGGATTTCCTCAGGGAGAATTTAAAGATAACATTGACCGCATTGGATTCGGGGCTTCCGGTCAGGTGCTTTTCTTCAACCCTTCGGCTGCGCTCCCTTTTGGTTTCGGACTTGATATAGGATATCTTAATTATGGAAGTGAGTCCAGACAGGAACCTTTCAATTCCAATATCCCGGATGTTGTAGTAGACGTAGACCGTTCCAATAACCTTGTGAATTTCCATTTTCTTTTTCAGATCGCTCCTCCCTCAGGCAGTTTTCGTCCTTATGCGGAATTATTGTTTGGAGGTGCATACCTTTTTACAGAAACTTCAGTGAATAGCCAGGGCGCTGAAGAAATTGCCAGTACTACTAACTTCGATGACTTTGCCTGGAATTATGGTGTCGGAGGCGGGTTGTTAATTTACCTTTATTCTCCTGATGTGCCGGAAGGAAATTTTGATGCTTTGTACCTTGATCTTAAGGTCAGATACCTTATGGGAACTGAAGCTGAGTATCTGAAAGAGGGTTCAGTAAACATTCAGGACGGACATGTGTATTATAATGTATCGAAATCTAAGACGGATCTTCTCATCACACAGCTCGGTGTTATGGTATATTTCAATTCTTTTTTTGGCGGGCAATAGTTACTGGCTGTTTTAAGCCGGAAAAATATAGTGGGTTCGGGGTTAAAAGGTAATCTTTTTAATATATTTGTGCGAAAATATTTGAGGAGTTTGGAATGTCCTATCCTGTAGAAAAAACCGCCCTTTTATCAATTAATACATTAAGGTTTCTGTCAGTCGATGCCGTCCAGAAGGCTAACTCTGGTCATCCCGGTATGCCGATGGGCTGCGCCCCTATTGCATATGTACTTTATTCAAAATATTTGAAGCATAATCCTGAAAATCCTTACTGGGTTAACCGCGATAGGTTTATCTTATCTAACGGACATGGCAGTATGCTTTTATATTCCATCCTTCATTTGTGCGGTTATAAAGTTTCTGTGGAAGACATAAAAAGTTTCAGACAATGGGGCAGTATAACACCTGGACATCCTGAGTACCATTTAACTCCCGGTGTTGAAACAACAACCGGACCGCTTGGTCAGGGATTTGCAAATGCAGTGGGAATGGCTATTGCAGAATCTTATCTCGGTTCTTTATTCAATAAAAATGATATGAAAATTATCGACCATTTTATCTATGGTATATGCAGCGACGGTGATTTAATGGAAGGAGTTTCACACGAAGCCGCTTCAATAGCAGGGCATCTGAAACTGGGAAAACTTATTTTCTTTTATGATGATAACGGGATTACAATCGACGGTTCCGCCTCACTCTCTTTTAGTGAAGATATTGCCAAAAGATTCGATGCATATGGCTGGGATGTTCAAAGAGTTGATGATGTAAATAACCTTAATTCACTGGAGACGGCACTTCAGTCGGCTAAAAATGAAACAGCAAAACCGTCCATAATCATCACCAAAACACACATTGGTTTCGGCAGTCCGCATAAACAGGATACATCCGATGCCCACGGCTCCCCGCTGGGAGATGAGGAGATCAGACTTACAAAGAAAAACCTGGACTGGCCCGAAGACAAAACTTTTTATGTCCCCCGGGAAGTCACCGAATTTTTCGCTTCACTGTTACCAAAGTTCAGTAATTACGAGGAGGAGTGGAATAATCTCTTCAGGGAATATGAAACTCATTATCCTGATGAAGCACAAAAGTTTAAAGAGATTATGCATGGCAATTACGGTGATGAATGGAAACAACAACTGCCCTTATTTGAAGACGATGGAATAAAGATCGCAACAAGGGCGGCATCCGGGAAAGTTCTGAATGCTATGGCTTCAGCCTTACCAACTCTGATCGGAGGTTCTGCAGATCTTGCCCCTTCAAATAATACATTTCTGAAAGGCTATTCAAACTTCAGCGCATTGGATAAAGGAGGACGGAATTTCCATTTCGGCATACGAGAGCACGGAATGGCAGGTATTCTGAATGGCATGGCCCTCTATGGCGGTGTTATTCCCTATGGCGGAACTTTTCTGATATTTTCAGATTATCTTCGTCCTGCAATAAGGCTTGGTGCCCTGTCAGGAATTAACCCTATTTACGTCTTCACGCATGACAGCATCGGCCTGGGTGAAGACGGCCCCACACACCAGCCAATAGAACACCTTGCTGCGCTTCGTGCTATCCCAAAAGTTATTGTGATTCGTCCTGCTGATGCAAATGAAACCTCAGCCGCCTGGAAGACTGCAATAGAACATAAAGGAAGCCCTGTTTTATTAATCCTGACAAGACAGGGACTCCCTGTCCTTGATCAGAAAAAGTATCCTTCGGCAGAAAATCTTGCAAAAGGCGCATATGTACTTAAGGATTCGCCTGAAGCCGAACTTATTTTAATGGCTTCCGGATCAGAGGTTGCCCCATCTCTTCAGGCATCTGAAATTCTGGAAAATGAGGGAATAAAAGTAAGGGTAGTAAGCTTTCCAAGCTTAGAACTTTTTGAAAAGCAGGATCCTGTTTATAAAGAATCTGTACTTCCTTCCGGACTGAAGGCAAGGGTCTCTGTTGAGGCCGGCATTAGTCAGTGCTGGTATAAATATCTTGGAGAGGCGGGTGAGGCGGTAAGTATAGAAAAATTCGGTGCTTCAGCACCGGCAAAAATTCTAATGGAGGAATACGGGATTAATGCTGAGAATATAGCTGAAACAGCCAGACGCGTTGTCGGAAAGCTGAAACCCGTAGCCTGACATTTTTTTACAAATTTGTGAAATAAAACCGACAATTAAAAAAGTTCCTGTATCTATATTTTGTCTGTAAATAAGCCGGGGAGAAAATGAAAAAAGAAATAAATTATTATAATGTGCCTTTAATCTCTTCAATAAGGGATATGCTGTTCAGGTCGGCTCATAATTTCCCTGATAAGCTCGCTCTTGAAGACCTTGCAAACACTCCGATAAAGAAAGTTTCATTCAGGCAGCTGCTTGAAAATGTTCTGAAATTCGGATCCTCACTGAAAAAACTTGGTCTCTCGCAGGGAGCTTACGTGGCAGTTATCAGTGAGAACCGTGTACAATGGGGTATAGCCTACCTTGCAGGAATGACTTATAATTATGTGGTAATTCCCATTGATAAAAACCTTCCTGAACAGGATATAGTAAATATTATCCATGAATCTGAAGCGGAAGCAATTATCTTTTCAAATGCTTACGACGAATTAATGAGGGATAAAAAGGATCTGCTTAAAAAGCTGCGGGTTTATGTAAATATGGATCTGCCCGCTGAAAAAGACGGCTTCTATTCGATGACGCAGCTGATCGAAAGCGGCAAAATTGTTGAGAAGGAAAATCTTCCGGGATTCAATCCGGAAGATATGGCTGAAATAAATTTTACATCCGGCTCTCTTGGAAGAGCAAAAGGGGTTATGCTGAGTCAGAAAAATATAGCAGAAAACCTTATGTCAATGACGAGTATGATCGAGATTACGGATAAGGATAGATTCCTTTCTGTATTGCCTATTCATCATACTTATGAATGTACCTGCGGTTTTCTGTGCCCGCTTTATTGCGGAGCCTCAGTACATTATGCAAGATCCTTGAAAACTGTAGCTGAAGACCTGCA
>DATFVA010000551.1:0-2716 GCA_035260565.1 Ignavibacteriaceae bacterium
CTCTCAAACCTTTACCAGGATATATTTTATTCCTGAAGCACCTTTCACCAGTTCTCCCGGGAACAGTGTAAGAGCAATAAAACAGGACAAAAAGGGAAATTTATGGGCCGCGACGGGACGTGGTTTGGTCAGCATAGATGCTTCAGAAATGAAGTCAGCGGATCCGCATTTTAAGAATTATCAACACGATCCTTCCGACCCGGAGTCTCACAATCTTGATAACGTAAACAGTATATACAGGGACAGTTTCGGAATTTTCTGGGTAGGGACATGGGGTGCAGGAATTTATAGGTTTAACCCGGAAACTGGTAACTTTTTAAAACAGCCCGGCAATTCTCCCTCCCCGGTAAATGCTGCTATGCTTTCTCACAGCCTTATCAACTCTATAACTAAATACTCAGGAGCCCGAAACGAAGAAAAAATACTGATCGGGACTTACGACAGCGGTCTGTTTTATTATGATTCTGCGAACAATACACTGATAAACTATCTTGATGATAATATTCTTTTCGTTTATCAGGATAGGTCCGGCATCCTATGGATAGGCACTTTCGGCAATGGTGTAAAAGTTATCGACAAAAGTAAAACAAAATTTGTGCATCATTTTAATGATTCGGGGAATTCCGGTCTCCAACCAAATAATGCTGTGTTAGGAATCCTTCTGGATGAGGATGGTGAATTATGGGTATCAGGAATAGGTAACGTTCTGAACCGCTATAATCGGAGGCTTCAAAAAATAATGAGTTATTATCCGGGTCAGGAGGATCAGGACATCTCAGGCGGAATATATATAAGTTCCATTGCCGAAGCACCAAGCGGAAAAATATGTATCGGGACAATATCAGGAGGCATTTTTATTCTTAATAAAAAATACGGAGCCTTCGAACATTTAATGCATGACGGATCAACAACCAACAGCCCGCTCTCGAATGATGTGGCGACTCTGTTTGTGGACAAAGCGGCGAACCTTCTGTGGATAGGATACCTGAAAGGCGGCGTCAGCTCATATAACCTCACAACTAAAATATTTAAACATTTTTATCCCGATGATAACAGCAGCAGATCGATTCCATCGGGACTTATCACCACAATATTCAAAGGTGAACGCACAGGTCTCTGGATCGGTATTGCGGATAAAGGAGTGGTTCATTTTACGAAAAGTGATAGTTTGCTTGAATTTTTCCGTATGACGGCTTCGGCATCCGGTTCAGGAAAGCAAAGTAGTATAAATAATAATTATGTATTTTCATTTTATGAAGATGATGACGGAATAATCTGGATGGGTACTAAAGGAGGGGGACTTAACAGATATGATCCATCTACCATGGCTTTTAAAAACTTTACAGCGGAGAATGGACTGCCGAATAATGTCATCTATGGTATTGAACCCGATAAATCGGGAAACCTATGGCTAAGCACTAATATGGGACTCTCAAGGTTCAACCCTGCGACAGCCGGGTTCAGAAATTATGACACAGAAGACGGACTCCAGAGCAATGAATTCAGCGAGCAAGCTTACTTCGCTTCTCCCGATGGTGAACTTTTCTTCGGAGGAGTAAACGGCTACAATTCTTTTTATCCCGAAGAAATTATTGATAATGATTATATACCCCCGGTATATTTTACGGACTTTAAAGTCTTCGATAAATCACTTGGTTTCCCTGATCCGCTTCCGGTCAATAAGCCGGTGGAACTCTCATGGTCCCAGAACTTTTTCTCTTTTGAGTTTGTGGCACTTAACTATACGCTTCCCGAAAAAAATCAGTATGCCTATATGCTCGAAGGATTCGACAACGGATGGCATTATGTTACTGCGGCTCAAAGACGTGCGAGCTATACCAATCTGGATCCAGGCACATATATCCTGCACGTTAGGGCGTCAAACAATGATGGGTTGTGGAACAAGGCAGGAGCTTCTTTAACGCTTATAGTGACGCCTCCTTTCTGGATGACACTCTGGTTCCAGCTCCCGCTTGCAGCACTTTTTCTGCTTATTCTTTTCCTGCTTTATAGGTACCGCGTTAAAAAACTTCTGGAAGTGGAGCATATACGTTCCTCTATCGCCCTGGATCTTCATGACGAGATTGGATCCACACTTACCGAAATTGCTCTGTACACCGATGTCAGTCTGCAGCAGTTACGTTCTGAGCTAATTCAGAACAGGGATGATGGGAGATTCACTAAGGTTGAAGATATGCTCCAGAGCATAGGTAAAACCTCGCGAATGCTGATCGATGCTATGAATGATATCGTCTGGGCTGTTAATCCTAAAAATGATTCAATGGAATCTTTCCTGCTCAGGATAAAAACGCAGACCGGGCAAATGCTCAGCGCCAAAGGGATCGATTATAAGATAAATATACAGGAAGAGGTTGCAACACTCCGTTTGCCGCTGATGTACCGCCGGCAGATTTACCTTATCTTCAGAGAGGCGCTTAATAATATTATCAAGCATGCAGGTGCAGGAAATGTGGAGATTAATATTTCAAAGGAAGGAAAAACTTTGCGTATGATTATTGCCGATGACGGCATCGGGATGAACATAATGGAATTAAAAAAAGGCAGCGGACTGGATAGTATGAAGAGAAGAGCTTCTTTACTGAACGGTGGTTTTGAAATTAAACCCAACAGCGAAAAAGGAACATCAATTGAAGTTAATCTGAAATTAAACTGAATTGAAAATGAAGGAAATATAAAATATATGACCAGTAAAGCA
>DATFVA010000552.1:0-7760 GCA_035260565.1 Ignavibacteriaceae bacterium
GGGGAAAGACTTGTAATGATAGTTGATCTGCGGAAATGTGTTTCTGAAAAAGGGTGCACAAAATGTATAGATGCTTGTAATCATGAACATAATATTCCGGATTTTGGAGAGACCAAGGATGAGATCAAATGGATATGGAAAGAACCTTATGAAAATGCTTTTGTTGATCAGGAAAACTTTTATATGACCGAAAAATATGAAAGTAAAAATGTCCCTGTTTTTTGCAATAACTGCGATAATCCTCCCTGCGTAAATGTTTGTCCAACTCAGGCGACCTGGAAACGGGAAGATGGAATTGTAATGATGGACTGGCACAGGTGTATCGGGTGCAGGTATTGTATGGCTGCATGCCCCTATGGTTCGAGAAGTTTTAACTGGAGAGATCCCAGACCTTTTGTGAAAGAAATTAATTCTGAGTTTCCGACACGGACAAAAGGTGTGGTGGAGAAATGTATGTTCTGTGAAGAAAGACTGGCTAAAGGACAGCAGCCTGCCTGTGTGGAGGTCTGTCCTGAAAAAGCATTGGTATTCGGAAACCTGAATGATTCAAAATCAGAAGTAAGGAAATTATTAAAAGAGAATTTTTCAATCAGGCGTAAACCCGGATTGGGTACAAGCCCTGAAATCTATTATCTCGTATAGGATTTAGAAATGTTAGAATATGCTTTAAAAGGAAATAAAAAGTATTGGAGCTGGCTTTTATTCCTCTCAATAATAATTGCAGCAGGCTTCTATTTTTACCTCCGCCAGTTAAATTATGGATTGGGCCTAACCGGAATGAGCCGGAACGTGAGCTGGGGACTTTATATTGCACAGTTCACATTTATTGTCGGTGTTGCCGCATCTGCGGTTATGGTTGTTCTTCCTTATTATCTGCACGATTATAAGGCATTTGGTAAGATTACAATTCTTGGAGAATTCCTTGCCATTGCCTCAGTGATTATGTGCATATTATTTGTTTTTGTCGATTTGGGACAGCCATCACGGGTTGCGAATATATTTCTGTATCCGACTTTCCATTCATTAATGTTCTGGGATGTTGTTGCTTTAAGCGGCTACCTGGTTATAAATGTTATAATCACCCGTGTATCCCTGGCCTCAGAAAATAAACATATTGCCCCGCCTAAATGGATAAGACCGGTAATTATTCTTTCTATTCCATGGGCGGTAAGTATACACACAGTGACTGCATTCCTGCTTTCAGGTCTAGCTGGTCGGCCTTTCTGGCTGACTGCAATCCTGGCTCCAAGATTTCTTGCATCAGCTTTCTCAGCAGGCCCCGCGCTGCTGATAATTTTCTGCTATATCGTAAAGAAATTGACAAAGTTTGATCCGGGTGAAGAAGCTATTAAAAAATTAGCATTAATTATTACCTATGCAATGTGTGTAAATATATTCTTTATTCTGATGGAATTTTTTACAACTTTCTACAGTGCTATCCCGGAACATATAGCGCATATGCAGTACCTGTATGTTGGCCTTGACGGGCAAACCAGGCTGGTTCCATGGATGTGGACATCCGCAATCCTTTCAATAGCTTCATTAATATTTCTAATTGTTCCTCGTCTTAGACAAAATAAAAAAATATTATTGATTGCCTGTTCAATGGTCTTTTTATCGATATGGATTGATAAAGGACTGGGATTGATTATTACCGGTTTTATCCCAACACCCTTCGGTAACGTAATTCAATATTGGCCTACTATTCCGGAAGCCTTGATTTCTCTGGGAATATGGGCCATTGGAATATTCCTTATAACGATCTTTTATAAGATAGCTCTGTCTGTAAGAAGAGTAATTGAAACCTGAAATGATAAAGTGCATAACGTATTAATAATAGGCGGAATGGCAGCAGGCTGTAAAGCTGCTGCGAGATTAAGCAGGTTGTCTTCAAATTATCAGATAACTATCGTAGAAAAATCCCCGTTCATTTCATTCAGCAGCTGCGGATTACCTTTATATGTCTCAGGTGAACTGAATGAAATATCAGAGCTAATCAAAACTTCTTATGGAATAATCCGCGATGAAAAATATTTCAGCCAGGTCAAAGGAGTAAGGGTACTCACTAAAACTGAGGTTAAATCAATAAACGCCGGTCAGCACGAAGTTGAGTGTTATAACCTGGAAAAAAATGAAACTTTTAATCTGTACTATGACTCACTGTTAATAGCCACGGGTTCAAAAATAATAAATCCGCCTTTTCAAATTTGTTCATCCCCGCTTATTTCTCCTTTCCATTCTCCAGATGATGCGGCCAAATTAAGACAGGCTGTACAGGCCGGAAAAATAAGCAAGGCTGTGATTGTTGGAGCGGGATTTATCGGTTGTGAATTAGCCGAATCCCTGAGCTCACTTTGGGGTATTGAAACTATTTTAATTGATAAAGAAGAATCTATTTTACCAGGATGTCTCGATAAAGAAATATCGGCTTATGCGGTAAGTGCTCTTAAATCTGCTAATATTTTGCTATTGCTTTCAACAATCGTTGAAAAAATTGAACTTGACGCAAAAGGATACCCCCTTGTTAGCCTGAGCAGCGGTCAAAAAATTACTGCCGATTATGTTTTTTATTGTCTCGGCGTCAAACCTGATTCAGATCTTGCTCAGAAATCAAATATTAAAACCGGCAGATTTGGAGGGATACTTGTCGATGAAAATATGAGGACAAGTATTCCCGAAGTCTGGGCTGCCGGCGATTGTGTTGAAATAACTCACCTTGTTACAGGACAAAATGACTATTTCAGTTATGGCTCATTAGCAAATCGAATGGGAAAGGCAGCGGCTGATTCAATCACTGGGGAGAAGACCTGCTTTAAGGGTTCGGCAGGTACGCTGTCATTGAAACTATTTGATACTATAATATCTGCCTCCGGGTTGTCTGAAAAAAAAGCGCTCGAAAATGGATATTCCACGGGTGCGGTAATAGGGTGCTGGACTGATAGGCCTGATTATCACCCTTTAGCCAAAAACCTGCTCGGTAAATTAATTTATGATAAATCCGATTTAAGATTACTTGGACTTCAATTAATTGGAGAAGGGGAAGTAACAAGATATATAGATGTCTTTTCTGATCTCCTCTCAGATCATAAAACTGTTTATGATCTTACTAACCTGGAACATGGGTATACGCCTGCTCACTCATCGCCGGTTTCTATCCTGAACAATTTAGGATACATGGCGCTTAACCAGGAAGTAGGAGGAATACGTAATTTCAACCCGCTGCTGTTTTCCTCATTTCAGGGTATTTGCATCGATGTGAGGGAATCTGATGAAACAGAATTATTTCCTTTCCCGGAAAAGCCTCTGCAAATTCCGCTAACCGGAATCAGGTCCAGAATAAATGATTTGAAAAAGGATCCCGGCATTGAAATGCCTTTCTTATTTATTTGTGAAAAAGGTCCAAGGGCATACGAAACGGCAAGAATGTTTGCCAATAATGGATTTAATAATGTTGCTTACCTCGCCGGCGGGAATTATCTATACGCCAGATTATCTCAATCTCCTTCAATTGGTGATTTTATCAAAACAGAAAATCTTTCCGGCTGCACGGAGATAACTAATGAAAGATGATGAACTTCGGCTTGTAGTAATTGGAATTAGTCATAAGACATCTACTATTTCTGAAAGGGAAATTTTCCAGATAAACAGGAAAGAAATGCGTGGTGCATTGAACTATTTTAAATCTCTGGAGGAAGTAGAAGGAGTTGTTATCGTTGCAACCTGTAATCGTTTGGAATTTTATCTGGTAATTAGAAAGCCTGCTGATCCATTTTTATTAATAAAGGAATTCTATTTAAGAAGTAATATAGAAATATTATTTCCGGAGCTGTTCTATTCATACGGGAATACGGAAGCCGCCAGGCACCTGTTTAAAGTGATTACCGGGCTGGATTCTATTGTGATTGGAGAATATCAGGTCCAGGGACAAATCAAAGATGCGTACAGCATCGCCTGTTCAGAAAAAACACCGGATAAAATTCTGCATAAATTGTTTCATTCTGCATTCCGTACCGGTAAAGCAGTACGTTCCGGAACAAATATCGGAAATGGACATCAATCGCTCGGCGGTGCCGCTTTCAAAATAATAAAAGAAAAGATTGCCCATATAGATCCAATAACTATAATAGGAATAAATCAAACTACAAAGATTCTTGCAAAGGATTTATTCGAAGCGGGCTTTTCTCAAATCAATTTCGTGAATAGAACGTTTTACAAGGCTGAAGAAATGGCTGAAAAATATGGAGCGCAGGCATTCAGTCTGGATTCCATGGAAGAAGCAATATCCCGTTCCAAATGTATTTTAAGCTGTACAGGAGCCCCGGGTTATATAATCGATTCCGATATAATTAACAGAGTCTATTCCAGGTCGAATCTTCCGCAATTGTTAATTGATATGGCTGTTCCGCGTGATATAAATTCTGAAGGGCTTGTAAAAGCTGTAGAAATTATAGATATGGAAGGGTTGAAAAAATATCTGGAAGAGGAAAAGAAAGAAATATTAACGGACATTCCCGCAGCTGAAAAAATAATAACTAATGAAACTCGCTTATTCGAAAACTGGAATGAATCTCAAAAAGATGGTGCGATGAATCTTATTGAAGAGAAAATCGAAATGATACGCCTGGAGCTGTTAAATGATTCAAGGCTTCAAATATCTGAAGATGAACTCCAGCTATTAGACAAATTCTCTCATACTCTTGTTCACAGAATGAAATCAACAATTAACCAGGCAGTAAAAATGAACCTGGTTGAAACAGGCATTAATGAAAGTTAACCGGAGGTTCTATGAAAATTATAACAATTTCCAGAGGCTCACTAAGTGCAACTGAAAAACTTGCTACAGAAATTTCAAAAAGGATTAACTGCTCGGTTGTAACAAGAGAAGACGTATTAAAAGCCGCTGAAAAATACGGCATTAAAGATACCGGGTTAGGGGATTTATCATTCATTGAAAAGGCTCCATCATTCTGGGATAAAATGAGTGATAGGAGAAAACATTATATAGCATGCTTTCAGACAGCTCTTCTGGATTTTGCTATGAATGACAGCATAGTTTACCACGGCCATCTTGCCCAGTTCCTCATCGTCGAGATTCCATTTGTACTCCGTGTGCTGCTGACTGCTCTTGATGATTACAGAATTAAAACATTAATGGCGGAAGGGGGTAAAACCAAAGAAGAAGTTGAAATGTATATTAAGTTAATTGATGAAAGAAGAGAAAAATGGTCTCACTTTTTATACGGGGTTGACTGGAAAAATCCTTCATATTATGATATAGTCTTCAATCTTGAGAAAATTAAGCTGGATCTCGCTGCCGAACTGATCACTGGAATTGTTTCCTGCGAATCATTCAATTCGAATACCGACTCAATGAAGATATTAAAAAATCTGCATCTTGCGGCAAGCGCTAAAGTTCATTTACAGCAGTCCCCCCGCACAAGAGGCAGTGAAGTTGAGATAGAAGCAGATGCTTCAACAGGTTCGGTTATAATTAAAGGAAACACTCCGAAAGTTGGTTCAAGGATGTGGGAGAATGATATTAAAGCTGTCCTCTCTGATGTCCCGGAGATAAAAAATATAAAGGTTATTAAATCAATTGTTGGTTATTACAGCTGATGAAGGATCTTTCTGTTCAAGAAGGTTTATCATCTGTAAAATCTTTTGCAGCCAAGTCATCAAAAATCGAGAATTAAATTAATCTGAATAAGAAAAAATTATCAGGTATCAAAAATCAAGTATCAAGAAACTATTAATGGAATATTATTATGTCTGAAAATTCTATAACCGGTGATCTATTAATTGTCGGTGCCGGTATTGCTGGAATTACGGCAGCCGTCGAGGCAGCGGAAACGGGAATAAGTGTAATTATAGTTGAAAAAAATGCCTATATAGGAGGTAAAGTTGCACAGTTTAATAAATATTTTCCGAAGTTGTGTCCCCCTGCCTGCGGACTCGAAATTAATATAAGAAGATTGCGTAATAATCCCTTAGTAAAATTATTTACTCTCGCTGAAGTGACCCAAGTTTCTAAAGAGAATGAAAAATACAAGGTCTCTTTAAATATAAAACCACGGTATGTTAACAATCGATGCACTATGTGCGGCGATTGTGTGAAAGTATGTCCTCAGGTCAGGAAGAATGATTTCAATTATAATATGGATGAAACCTCTTCTATTTATGTTCCATTTGATAATGCATATCCTGAAAGGTATATAATTGATAAAGATAC
This sequence comes from Ignavibacteriaceae bacterium, assembly GCA_035260565.1. GTDB lineage: Bacteria > Bacteroidota > Ignavibacteria > Ignavibacteriales > Ignavibacteriaceae > DATFVA01. The sequence goes on from DATFVA010000552.1 coordinate 6,230, forward strand.
CTGTCTGGGGGAAAGTTGTAATGAATGCACTGATGCATGCAAATACAGCGCAATTGATTTAAGCGAGCAGGAAAAAGTTATTTCAATTGAAGCGGGGTCTGTTATCTGGGCTACGGGCTGGGAACCTTATGACGCAAATAAGCTCGACCTGCTTGGGTACGGAAAGTATCCGGATGTTATTACTAATGTTATGATGGAAAGGCTTTCTTCCGTTAATGGACCCACAAGAGGGCAAATACTCCGCCCTTCTGATGGAGAAAAAGTGAACAGTGTAGCTTTTGTTCAGTGTGCAGGTTCGAGGGATGAAAATCATCTCGCCTACTGTTCTTCTGTCTGCTGTATGGCTTCATTGAAACAAACTCAGTATATAAGAGAACAATATCCCGATGCTGAAATTCATATTCATTATATCGATGTTCGCGCAGAAGGACTTCTGGAAGACTTCTATAGGGGTGTCCAAAAAGATGAAAAAATTCATTTCCATCGAGGGAAAGTTGCTAAGGTTGTTAAAGAAGATTCCACAAGGAAGCTGGCCATAGCAGCAGAGGATTCTCTGACAGGTAAAATGATACATACCTCAGTAGATCTGGTGGTCTTAGCAACCGGGATGAAACCTTCCACTGAAAAAATACCGGTGGATAAATTACTGATTGATGATGATGGTTTCTTAAAACCTGACGGTAATGGATATGCTGGCTGCGGTGTAGTAACAAAACCGAAGGATGTTGCATCAACTGTCAGGGAAGCAACCGGTTCTGTGTTAAATGCTATTCAAAAAATCAGAAGGAATTAATTCTATGTCATCAGAAAATAAAGTCGGGGTCTTTCTTTGCTCCGGGTGCGGATTAAATGAAGCATTAAATTTTAATGAACTGGTAAAAGTGGCAGTCGAAGAAAATAAAGCCTCTGTCTGTAAAGTAAATCAATGGCTGTGCTGTGATGAAAGTGTGAATATGATTAAGCAAGACATTACAGACGAAAATTTGAACAGAGTCGTTATTGGCGCCTGCTCGCAAAGATTTTTGTCGGATATATTTTCTTTTGGTTCAGATGTAATTGCAGATAGAGTCAACCTCAGAGAGAATGTGGCCTGGACTCATAAACCAAATGATGAAGATACGCAGATGCTTGCGAATGATTATCTTCGAATGGGAATTGCGAAGGTGAATAATATTGAAATTCCCGAACCGTTTAAGAGAAATATAAATGAAACAGTCCTGGTTGTCGGCGGCGGTATTACTGGAATGACATCTGCACTTGCCGCTGCAAGAGCAGGGAATTCAGTGATCCTTACCGAGAAGGATGACAAACTTGGAGGCTGGCTCAATAAAGTTTATAAAACAGAACCTTCCCATACTCCATACTTACATCCTGAAATGCCCGAAACAGGAAAAATGATTTCTGAAGTTGAATCAAATGATAAAATACAGGTCTTTAAATCATGCCTTATAACTAAAATTTCGGGCGAACCTGGTAATTTTAAAGTGATATTAAATAACTCCCAGACCTTCATTGTAGGATCCGTAATTCA
>DATFVA010000553.1:0-19808 GCA_035260565.1 Ignavibacteriaceae bacterium
TGTTCGTCCTGGCGTTCGCCGAGTCATCTTTCTTTCCCATTCCTCCCGATGCGCTTTTGATTGCGCTTATACTTGGCGCCAGAAGAAAAGCCTTCAAATATGCTGCAGTATGTACAGCTGCCTCCCTGATAGGCGGGTTATTCGGTTACGCTATAGGACATTACATATGGTGGACTCCTTCGAATGAATTTACTCCTGTAGCAGATTTTTTCTTCAGAAATATCCCCGGATTCACGAAAGAAATGTTTTTCAGGATCCAGCATTTATATAATCAGTACAATTTCTGGATAATTTTTACCGCAGGTTTTACTCCCCTGCCGTACAAGGTTTTTACTATTTCAGCGGGAGCTTTCAACATATTTTTCCCGATGTTTGTAATTGCTTCATTTATAAGCCGGGGAGCAAGGTTTTTTCTTGTTGCAGGACTAATATGGAAATATGGTCCTCAGATAAAAACTTTTATTGATAAATACTTTAATTCTCTTGCGATCGCTTTTACTCTGTTGCTTATAGGGGGATTCATTATGATAAGGTATTTATTTTAAATTAGCGAACTAATGAAATTGACGAAGACTGTGTCTTTAATAATTGCTTCAGATTATTTAAGTAATTATATTTTTTTATTCAATCGATAATAATAAATGCATTATGAAATTTACTGTATTCTTTTCTATCCTGATTTTACTTTCCATTCAGATCTCAGCCCAGACCGCATATGAGCCTGTCACCAAATTCGACCCCGGGCGGGATCCTTCAAAAGATCTGCAGGCTGCAATGACGGAAGCTCAGAAAACCGGGAGGAACATTCTTCTTGATGTGGGCGGGGAATGGTGCATATGGTGCCACAGGATTGATGCTTTTATTGAAGGCCACGAGGACATAAACAACTTTATTCAGGCTAACTATGTGGTAATGAAAGTAAACTTCAGCTCCGATAACAAGAATGAAGATTTTCTTTCAAAATATCCCGTCATTCCGGGATACCCGCATTTTTTTGTTTTAGATCCGGATGGAAAGCTGCTTCATTCACAGGATACAGGTAAGCTCGAAGAAGGAAAAGATTACAATCCGCAGAAGTTCATGGCATTTCTTGAAGTATGGGCTCCTAAAAAGGATTAAGATCTTTGTTTCGACAAAATCCTGGCAGGCAGCCTTATTACCGCCCACAACAGTTCAAGGATGCCGTCAACAGTCAGTCCCACCAGTCTGAACGGCAGGAGGATCAGCCATATGACGGGGTAAAGAACAATGGCGGCCAGTGCAAGAGGCCAGCAAAATAAAAGCAGCAGCAGCCACAAGATAAATGTCCTCATCGTTTATATCCCTTCAACCAGTTCGTACTCGTGTATCTGCTCGAGCTGAAGAATTGTTTCTCCTTCTTTATTTGTAGTAAAAGCCCGTTTATACTGTGCATTCCAGATTATCTCATCGAACCTGTATGAGTATCTTATATGGACATCCTGGTTAAAACTCTCATCAAATCCTTTTATTAATATTAATATTTCTGCGTCTGTATTTTCAAACTGATCTTTTGTAAAATCCTTTAAGGGACTATCATCATTTATCGGATGGACAATAGTCCAGCTTAACGGAAAAAAGGAAATGAAAGGCAGATCCAGATTTAAGTTAAAGTATTTATGAATAAACTGTCCCTCTTCCCTTTCAACCCGCATCAGAAGAAGTTTTGCTTCGAGATTCATCAGCACATTTGACCGCTGGTTTGCGATTCTGAACTGAAGACTTTTTCCATCCCTGAACGGAGCAATTATGGCATTATTGCTGAAAACAATTTTAGCAGAGGGTTTAGAAAACCTCCCGTAAAGGAGTCCGGTTGCAAGTGCAAAACCCATAAGTCCGGTCATTGCTTCAAACGAAGCAACCAGATTTGAAACAATATTACCGGGGAGGATGCCTCCATAACCGACAGTAGTAAACGTCTGAACGCTGAAAAAGAATGCATCCAGAAATTTTAAGAAAAAACTATTCCCGATTGTTCCCTGAAGGTCATGAATGCCAAGCACTGTATAAAGTAAAGCAAAAACTATATTTACAAATATGAATATACCGCCGAGCACAGAAAGGAAAGCAAACCAGTTCAGGGTAATCAAATGATGATAGATATCGCTTACGTTAAAACCGGCATCCGTACGGGTCACATTAAACGAACCATCTTTATTTATTATGCGTTTCGTCCGGTTATAATATTTCTCACCGAAGCCGGGATCATTAACCTGCTTGTACATATACATCTCATAATTGTTTTGGTAATTAGTTAAAATATAAAATTAAAGTTTCTGTAAAAACAGTTAAAACGGCAGGAATATCTTAAAGCAGGTACCGGGGTTTTCCTCTGTACCAATTTCGGAAGGGCTTTCGAAAGAAATGTTTCCGCCATGTCTTACAATTATCTGCTTAACTATGGATAAACCCAGACCAGTTCCCTCATAACCTTTATTTTTGATATTTGATGCCCGGTAAAAATCCTTGAAGATCTTTTCTTTCTCACTCAGGGGAATACCAATCCCATTATCCGATATATTGACATAAATCCCATCATTCAATTCTGTCATTAATACAACGATTAAACCTTCCTGGTTGACATATTTAACTCCGTTTGAGAGAATATTAGAAAAAGCCATCTCAAGCAAAAACTTATCCCCCTTAATCGGGGTTCTAAGCTGACGGTCATCCGTTAATTTAATAGTAAGCTTTTTTTTCTCAATCCCCGCTTTCTGTTTCTCCAGCACGGAACAGAGTATTTCCTTGATATCAATTATTTCTGTGATGATCTCACCCTTAAGCCTCAGCCTGGAAATTTTCAGGATGTCGTTAATCATTTCAATTGCTTCATCGGACCGTTCCCTGGCTGATTTTAATTTCTGCCCGACCTTTTCACTTAAAGGTCCGAGATAATTCTGCAGTATCAGGTCGATGTAAGACTGCACCGCAGCAATTGGAGATTTCAGTTCGTGGACAACTCCGATTATGTATTTTTGTTTTTCCTCTTCAGCTTTATTAAGCTTTCCTATTGTTTCAACAAGCTGCTGTTCGTTAGTGTACAGCTGGCGTGCGATCCTATTGGTAAGCAGGACTATCACAAAAATGAGAAAGACGAAAAATACAGTGAAAGAAATTGTATAATTAAAATTTGCATAAACCGGACTGTTTAAGAATCCCGCAACGGAATGATGGAAAAGAATGCCGTTTTGCTCGAGTAGAACCAGGCTTGTAAAGACAGCCGCTATACAAAATGCAATAGCGTATACTACAACTCCAGGCAGAATAAGACTTCCGATTATCATATGGAATACAAAAAGCAGGAACAGAGGGGACTCGATGCTTCCGGTAAAATAGACCAGGAGGAACAGTGCAATAATATCTAAAATCATCTGAATAAGGGAGTGATGAATAGGATTGAAACGCTCGGGATCGGGAACTACATACCGCCTCAGGTAATGAAGAATGATATTATAACCGAGAATGATGAATGTTATAAGGAGAATTGCATAATGCTGAACGGGTGAAAATTTAATCTGGATTATAAGCCCGGAAACAAGAAGCATAAGGAGCAGCATAGCAACAGCACCGTATCTCAGTTTTATAAACCAGAGGTTCCTGCCCCTGAGTGATTTCCAGAACTCATCATAATGATGGGCATATGATGGAATAAGAGATATCATAATTACCGTGATTTAATCAGGCTGCCGCTGATTATTTTCAGCGGCAGCCTTGAATTTTTTTTATGAAATATACTTTCCTCTTTTTGTGTAATGAGTATGCAGCAGCTTATGTGAAAGTTGACTGCATGGACCTTCAGTGAGGAAATTTTCATATATATATTTAACATGAGGATTCTCATGAGATTTCCGTATCTCCAGAGAAGCATCCTCCTCGTATATTGCCTGTGCACGCTTCATTCTGATCTCGGATGATGTCGGGATCGGCTGGCCGCCGCCGCCCAGACAGCCTCCGGGGCATGCCATAATCTCAACAAAATGAACATCATTAAGCTCACCATTACGAAGCATTTCCATTACTTTTTTAGCATTAGCTGTTCCGTGCGCCACAATGAATTTCAGTTCAACTCCTTCGAGGAATTTATATTCTTCAACACAGTTCTCAAGCATTACTGAAGCCTGCTTAACTCCGTCAAATCCGCGGCAGGGTATTATATCGAGGTTCTTAAAAGGAACTGCCCTTCCGGTAACCAGCTCATACACTGTTCTTAGCGCGGCTTCCATTACCCCACCGGTAGCACCGAATATTAATCCTGCGCCTGAAGCATCCCCAAAAGGTTCATCAAAATGAGACTTCGGCATCTCAGGAAGATATATTCCGGCTTCTTTAATCATCCGGGCCATTTCACGGGTGGTTAAACCATAATCAACATCCCTGAATCCCGAAGCATCCATTTCCGGCCTGTTACATTCAAACTTCTTGGCGGCACAAGGCATAAGAGCAACCGTAACGATATCAGCGGGATCTATTTTGGCTTCCCCGGCATAAAATGTTTTGATCAGTGCACCAAACATCTGCTGGGGAGATTTGGCTGTTGAAAGATAATCAAGATATTCAGGATAAAAATGCTCAATGAACTTTACCCAACCGGGTGAGCAAGATGTAAACTGCGGAAGTTTTATGCTTTCATCTTTATCGACAAGGGCTTTTTTCAGACGGTTCAGTAATTCTGTACCTTCCTCCATTATCGTGAGATCGGCAGAAAAATTAGTATCGAAAACCCTGTCGAACCCGATTCTCTTTAGTGCAGTATTAAGTTCTCCGGTAAAAGAGTGTCCCGGTTCCTCACCAAACTCCTCACCAATAGCAGCACGGGGAGAAGGTGCAGTCTGAATTACTACATGTTTCTGCGGATCATCAATCGCCCTCCAGATTTCATCTGAGGGATCATTTGCTTTTAAGGCACCCGTAGGACACCTATTAATGCACTGACCACAATTTATGCAGATTACGTCAGCCAGCGGTTTATCAAGGAAAGTGCCAACCCTGGTATCATGGCCGCGGTTCAATGCTTCAAGCACGCCCACTTCCTGGAGATCGATGCATGTTCTTATACACCTTTTACATAAAACACACTTATTCATATTTCTTATAACAGAGGGAGAAGATCTATCAATAGAATATTTCGGGGCTTCGATATGGCCGAAAGTAAATCCATCAACTCCATATTCTTTTGCGAGGTCCTGAAGCTCACAATTAAGATTTCTTGAACAAGTATAACATTCACCATAATGTTCACTTAATAACAGATCGATTATATGACGACGGGCCTTCCTTACCTGCGGCGTAGATGTATGAATTTTGATGGGAGTTGTAATCGGGAAGGAACAAGAAGTCTGCAATGTTTTCATGCCCTCAACTTCAACCACGCATACACGGCATACGCCTGCAATGCATAAATCTTCGTGATAACATAAAGTGGGTATATGAACCTGGTTCTTCCGGCAAGCTTCAAGAATCGTTGTACCGAGAGGAACCGACATTTTCTTCTCATTTATTTCAACTGAAACCGTTCCACCGATCGTTTCCATTTCCCCTGAAGTTTTTTCAACGATAAAAGGTCTCTGACTTTCAGGCGACCTGCTGTTATTATGCTTTTCCATTTTTCTTCACCTTTCCGTTTGTGTGGAATATTTCATCCTTAAAATTTTCGAGAATTGAAATAAATGAATTCGGTGAGGATTGACCCAGCCCGCATTTTGATGCGACCTGCATTGTCCTGCCGAGTTCTTTCAATGTATTGATATATGAAAAAGTGAATTCACCTTTCTCAATCAGTTCAACGCCCTCAAGGAGTTTGACGTTGCCAATCCTGCAGGGTGTACATTGACCGCACGATTCCTCTACAAAAAATTCAAGGAAATTCTTAAGTACTTTAAGCATATCCCGTGATTCATTGAACACCATAATTGATCCGCCTGTTGCTGCATCCTCATAAGCAAGGATTCTATCGAACTGTGATTTCGGGATACATATTCCCGAAGCACCACCTACCTGCACCGCTTTTGTGTCCTTAGCTTCAACTATTTTCAATAGTTGTTTAATTGAAGTTCCCCAGGGTAATTCGTACACACCCGGTCTGCCGCAGTCACCCGAAACAGAAAACAATTTAGAACCCGTCGACTTATCCGTACCGAACTGTCTGAACCAAGCTCCTCCTTTTGTAATGATGTGAGGTACTGAGGCCAGTGTTTCAACGTTATTAACAGAAGTAGGACATCCCATATAGCCTGTATTCACAGGGTAAGGAGGGCGATTGCGCGGTTCTCCGCGATTCCCCTGCAGGGATTCTATCAGGGCTGTTTCCTCACCGCATACATAAGCGCCGGAACCGAGACGGATGCTGATATCAAAATTGAATCCTTTTTTACCAAGAATATCATTACCGAGAAGATTGTCCTCTCTCATCCTCATCATGTATTCCTCAAGATATTCGAGCATATATTCATACTCACCGCGGAGATAAATAATACCTGTCTGTGCGCCAATAGTATAACCTCCGATAACCATCCCGTCGAACACGAGCTCAGGGTATTCAAGCAGGAGCACGCGATCCTTAAACGTTCCCGGTTCGCCTTCATCAGCATTGCATACAAGATATTTTTTATCCGCCAGAGCTGCAGCGGTAAGCATCCATTTTGTAGAGGTAGGAAATCCCGCCCCTCCTCTACCTTTGAGTGCGGAGGATTTCAGTTCAAACAGGATATCCTCCCTTGATTTGCTTATTGCTTTTACTATTCCATCTCCTCTTTTATATTCTGAAAATAAAACAGGGCCTGTTCTTTTTTTAGGTGTCAGTATACTATTCATAATTTCTCCCTACCTTATTTCGTTCAGAATTTTAACAGCATTTTCGGGATCCAGGTTCGTGAATACTTTTTCATTCACCAGCATTGCCGGTCCCTGATCGCACATCCCGAGACAATTAGTATGTTCAAGTGTGACCTTTTGGTCTTTGGTAGTCTCACCGAACCGTATACCCAGTTCCCTCTGTACAGCCTTTTCAACTTCAGACTTGCCGGCGAGATCGCAGGAAATGGTTTTGCACAACCTGACAATATTCTTTCCCTGCGGCTCTTCATGCAGAAACGTATAAAAAGATATAACACTGTGTACTTCAACCGGATGAATATTCATAAGCCGTGCTATTTCCTGCTGAGCAAAATCGGAAATGTGATGATACTTTCTCTGAACCGACTGCAGCACAGGGAGCAGTGCTGATCTGTCAGATCCGTACTTTTCAACAAATGATTCAATGTCTTCCGACAATTTATTTTTTTCAAATACCAGCATATTTACTCCTTTACCTTTACGTGCAGTAATTTTTCAACTTTAGCGATAAGTTCATCCGGGGAAATTGGTTTTTCAACATATTCATCCACCGGCACAATCTCACTTTTCCCGAAGCTTATACCCAATGCTTTTGATACTGATGTGTACATGATGATCGGTGTATCTATCTTTTCCCTTCTCAGCTTCTGAGCAAGGAAAAATCCGTCATCGGGCTCATTCATCATTACATCGAGAATGATAAGATCCGGATTCTTATCTTTGATAAGTTTATAACCGTCATCAGGATTCTGAGCAGTAATAACTTCATATCCTTTTGAAGTAAGCACAATTTTGCTCACATCCAGGATATCGGAATCATCATCTATAATTACTATTTTGATCATGTTTTGTCCTGTTTATTTAAGTTAGATTACATTTTGTAATCAAATTCAGTTTACTGAAACTCTTGCATTATTTTTTTCCCATTCATAAACAGCTTCACCGAACGGGAGTAATGCTCTGGGTACCGCACCATTCATGTATGAAATCAGCATTCCGTAATTAACAATGGGCACTCCCATTAGAGAAGCCTCATTTAATCTCATCTGCATCATTTTCCTGGAAATCATGCATGCACTGCAATGAACTATCAGCCTGTACTGAGAGAGGTTTTCCGGGAAATCATTGCCATGAGAATAATCAAACTGCAGGTTCTTCCCGGTGTGCGATCTCAACCATCTGGGTATCTTCACAGTTCCGATATCGTCCTTCTGTTCGTGATGAGAGCAGGCTTCTGCAATAAGAATCCTGTCACCGTTCTGAAGTTCATTTACCCTTTTCAATCCTTTAATAAAAGTTTTCAGATCACCCTTATACCTTGCCATCAGGATTGAAAAAGTGGTCAGCATTATATCGTCCGGAACATCAGCTGCAACATGTATTACAGCCTGGCTGTCCGTAATAACCAGGTCAGGTTTAGATTTTAGCGTGGCAAGTACTCTCCTCAGTTCGTTGTCCTTTGCGATGACAACAATAGTATCCTCATCAAGGGCTTCCCTGATTGTCTGTATCTGGGGCAGGATCAGCCGGTTTTTAGGTGCTCCAAGATCTATAGGAACAACCAGCACAACTATATCGCCCTGACTCACAAGGTCCCCCATTAAAGGAGGTTCATCACCTGAAGGAAGCATCCTGATTACTTTTCGCTTCAGTGAATCTATACCTACACCCAATTTACAGGAAATCTCATAATGGATTGCATTTATTGACTGCATCTCTTCAAGCAGCCGGGGGTTTATCCCCATTTCTATTTTATTAGCAGCAATGACGAAAGGTATAGAAATCTTGTCCAGATAATTAAGCAGTTCATATTCTTCAGTCGATAACGTTTTAGTAGCATCGATAACAACGACTGCAAAGTCTGCTCCTGAAATCGCCCTGATAGTTCTGCTTATCCTTTTCTGGCCAAGCTCTCCAAAATCATCTATCCCCGCAGTATCAATAAGCATTACCGGGCCATAAGGAAGAAGCTCCATAGATTTCTTTACCGGATCCGTCGTAGTTCCCGGGATCTCACTGACGATGCTGATATCCTGTCCGAGGAATACGTTTACAAGAGACGATTTGCCTGCATTCCTTCTTCCGACAAATACTATTTGTTTTTTACTCAGACTTGTCTGCATTTTCTAATTTAATTCCCATTCCATCGTATACTATGAAGCGACAGCAAACTGCATTTTACAATTTGTGACAGCAGCAGCTTTTTTCATCATAAAGCAAGTTTTTATGAATTCAGGGTTTATCTTTTCTCCGGATGAAGGAAAGTTGGCAGATGATCTGGGAGCATGGATCCAAAAAACAGCGTCTTCCGGTAAAAGTTCTCTCCCCAAAGAATCTTTTTCTTCTCGCATAATTTCTCCTGAAGGAAAAAGGACAAAAAGCGTTCCATCCGCAACAATTAATAGAAACATATTTTAAATGCAAATCTTTAATGTTCCCGCTTAAATAGTGTTGAATCTTTATATAGTGAGTTTCTCTTTTAATAAAAGCCTTTCTCTTTAATAAGAAAGTATTCTCCCGGAATAATCTTTTAACTGCCATTTTCGTTTAGCCCGGATGGTATGCTTATTGTCATCAAAATCCAGGGCATAACTGTAATTGGTAAAGTTGTGATCAATGTTTTTCATATATGAAAATTATATCAATTCCCTCATCTCCGACGAATCACTTAAAAATGAAGATCTACAGAAGGACATTCTAAAAAAAACTCCGGGGCAAAAGGATTGACTCTAAAAGAAGGTGCCTCCCTGCTTAATATCAGTAATCCTTGAACTATATGATGAACTTTTTCATACTGCCAGGGAGGTAAAAGAGAGAATTTACGGCAACATACCTGTGATTTTCGCTCCTTTTTATATAACCAATCTATTTGTGAATAACTACCCGTACCCTACATGCAGAAAGCTTCAGATAGAAGGCAGAAAAGATTTGATGAACCAAATCAAATAGCAGAATCAGTGAACCTTAATTATATTCTCCCGGGAAGATAGTATCTAACTTCTATTAGCCCATTATGGTACTGCATCTCCATTGTGATTTAGACCTTAACCTTTATTACCAGCCTTAACTGTGGTCATCATCATTACTTAATATTTATAAAATTCACATTTTGCTATTGAAAATCTGAGGATCAAATAAAATGGCAGAAATAAAAATCCAGAGGAGGCAAAGATCTCCCTGGCCATGGATATTAGGAATTATAGTGCTCGGAGCATTTATATGGTTTTTGCTTACATACGTTTACATGCCTGAAAATAACGATAATAAAGTACTTGCGGGGGATAGTACTCATACAGGCCAGCGGTATGAAACGCCTGTAGATACGGTTAATGAAGTTAGAGATTTTATTGAATATACAAGGGACACAACTAAACTTAATCCTAAAAATTATACGGAAAAAGGATTAATAAAGCTGCAGTCTGCATTGAGCTACGTGGCTGACAGAACTGATTCGTCAAACCGGAATGTAGAAATTGAAATCGATTCTCTCGACAGAATCATAGTTAAAATTGATACCACTGCACGGAACTATCTTACCCAGGTGAAACCGGCTTTTTCAGCAGCAGTGAATGCATTACAGTCGATCCGGAACCAGGAAAATAAAGGTCAGGCCAGTAGTATAAACAATCTTAAGAACACGGAAGCGAGCATTGACACTAATAAATCACTTCAGAGCCAGGTAAGTAAAATAAGGCAGTTTTTCGCTGAAGCCGGTGAAATACTTCAGCAGATAAGTCAATCATATGCGTATACCACGAATCAAAAATCATATTAATATATTTAGAAGACCAGGATTGAGAGGAGAAATAAAATGAGTCCCGATGAAAAAAGACTTGAACCCGGATTGTACAGGCTATCCGAGCTTATAGATTATGAAGTTGCAGATAGAGATCCGGATGTGAGAGGATGGAAGGTATTAAGTGTCGATCAGAAGCTGATCGGAAAAGTAAATGAACTGATAGTTGACCTGGATGCGATGAAAGTCCGTTACCTCGATGTTAACGTGAATAAAGAAATAAGCGATGCAGGAACTAATGACAGGCACCTGTTAATCCCGATAGGCGCGGCTGAACTGGATAAGAAGGATGATGTGGTTAAGTTGAATGATATAGAAACCGTGACCCTGCTGAAACTGCCGGCATACCAGGGCGGTTCAATAAGCAGAGATTACGAAAGGAGCCTTAGAAAGAGTTTTAATCCGCGTTACGAACCGGAAACCACTGAAGAAAATTTTTACAACGATGAACTATATGATGACAGCAGGTTTTACCGGTCAAGAAGTAATAATCTCCGGAGACTCTCTGCGCTGAATAAAACAGAAGTACTCGGAGCAAATCCCGATATAAGGAACTGGGAAGTAATTACATCCGATAATACAAGGCTGGGAAGCATTGACGAACTTATCATCGATTCCAGAAGTAATAAAATCAGGTATCTTGACATTGACAGCTCCGTGCCCGGACGGCATTACCTGGTTCCTATCGGGTTAGCATCTCTTTCACGTGAAAGAAAGAGAATCTTGTTGGAACTTAACGATGAAAATATTAAAACTTATCCTGTTTTTTCCGGCGGCGAAATTGACCGGGCTTATGAAAATACTCTACAGGCATCATTGAAGAAAATCAGGTCCGGAGAGAAAGATGCTGAATATTACAGCCGCAAACATTATGATGATTCCCGGTTCTTTGGTTCCCGTTCTTCAGATATTTCTTAGAACTCCCGGGAAATAAAAAAGCATAAGAATTAAGTTTCAGCTTTTTCCTTCCCTTATATTTCTTAATTTTGTGGAAATTTTTCCACAAAATCAGGAAATTATATTGACTGAAGAAAAAATCCCGAAAAAGAGCAAAGCATCATGGGATTTCCCCCGGGCATTCTGGACAGCTAATCTTGTGGAACTCTTCGAACGCGCAGCCTATTATGCTGTTTTCATTGCAATTACTCTTTACCTGTCGCGGGTAGTAGGTTTTGATGATATTGAGGCGGGATGGATCGGCGGAATTTTTGCTGCCGGTTTATATTTCCTTCCTCCTTTTACAGGCGCATATGCTGACAAGATCGGGTTCAGGAATGCTATTCTACTTGCTTTCAGTCTTCTAACCATCGGATATTTTACCCTTGGCGCGTTGCCCTATAAAGCCGCTGTACTTCCTGCTCTTGTAGTCCTGATGTTCGGCGGTTCCTTCATCAAGTCTATCATTACAGGAACGGTAGCCAAGACGACAAATCAAGAAACCAGGGCCAGAGGATACTCAATATTTTACGGGATGGTAAATGTGGGGGCTTTTTTGGGCAAAACATTTGCTTATCCTTTAAGACTTACCTGGGGTGTGGAATCAATTAATTTTTACGCAGCTTCTATGACTCTGTTAGCTCTTACTGTAGTGTACATTTTCTACAAGAATGTTAACCCTGACGGAGAAGGTAAATCATTTAAGGAATCGTGGAATGGATTGGTAAGAGTTGTTTCAAACGTCCGCCTTCTGATTTTGATTTTAATTGTGACTGGTTTCTGGATCATCCAGCATCAACTTTATGCTACTATGCCCAAATATGTACTCCGTACTGTTGGAGAGCATGCCTCCCCCGAGTGGATTGCAAATGTTAATCCTTTTGTGGTAATGCTTTCCGTCGTATTTATTACCAACCTTATGAAAAATGTAAGAGCAGTGTCATCGATGACGGTCGGAATGTTTTTAATGCCGTTGTCAGCTTTACTGATGGCTTCCAGTCCTATACTCGAATCGCTGACCGGAGAATCGGTTTCAATTTTCGGGTTATTTACGGCTCACCCAATAACAGTAATGATGATATCGGGAATTATTGTTCAGGGACTTGCGGAATGTTTTATTTCTCCCCGGTACCTTGAATACTTTTCACTGCAAGCTCCCAGGGGTGAAGAAGGCCTCTATCTGGGCTTCAGCCACCTTCATTCATTTCTTTCTTCAATACTCGGTTTCGGTATATCAGGTTATCTGCTGACCGCCTATGCGCCTGATCCCGAACTGCTCAGTCCTGAACAAATGATCCACGCCTACGATCATGCTCATTATATCTGGTATTACTTTGCTGTAATTGGAGTTACTGCTGCAGTTGCACTGCTTCTCTACAGGTGGATACTGGATCGCAGTTCAAATATTCATGGGGCAATGGCATCCCGCTAAATGGAATTGGTGACCCCGCAGGGCGGTATGTAATCGGAAAATATTTCAGATTAGGAACCTCATCCTGTTTATTTACTTAATAAAATTCATTAGATTTTGTTAAGAAATTCTACATCAACAAACGGGAGAAAAAGATGTGGATATATATTCTAATCCTTTCGGTCATATTCATCATAGTGCTCATTGTTTATCTGTTTAAAAAGAAGGCCGGTAAACCTGTCCCGTCTTCAGTCTTCCAGCGGAATGAACTTGAAAAAATGCTGGAAAGAGAATTGATACCCAAAATACAGCTTAAAGAGGAGGCAGAGAAAGAAGATTTCCGCTACAGGGATGATTATAAAAGGAATTTAAATGATATGACAGGCCGCGCAATACTTGAGGATGAGTATAAAACAATCCTGCAGGGAGGTATTGGTAAATATAAAGCAAAAGATTTCGATGGTGCAGAACTGGAATTCTCAAAGGTTATTGAGTCAGACACTGCAAATGCAGCAGCGTATTACTACCGGGGACTAATAAAAAATAAAAAGAATGAATATGCCGTTGCAGTTAATGATTTTGATCTGGCATCTGCGTATGGCTTTTCTGAACCCGATCTTCATTTTCAAAGAGGACTCTCAAATCTAAAACTGAAACTTTATAATAAAGCAGCCAGTGATTTCAGTACATACCTTGCACTAAATCCAGGTAATGTAGAAGCACATTTTAATAAGGGATTATGCGAAGCTGCATCGGAACGGTTCCAGGAAGCTATATCAGAGTTTACACGGACAATAGAACTTAGTCCGAATTATGAACAGGCATATTATGAAAGAGGAAAGGTTTACCTGAAACTGGATAATAAGGAAAATGCCTGTAACGATTTTAAAGTGGCATACAAGAAGGGATGTCTGCCTGCAAATTACTATGTGCAGACTTTATGCAATGGAAAGAGCGCATAACCGGAATGACATATAACCTTACAATCCTGCCCTCCGGTTCGGAAGAAATTACGGAAATGTCTGTCGCCCTGCATCACGACCTTGAGCTGAGATATGGGAAAGGCAGTATTGAAGATTTTATAGAAGAGAACGGAGAGATGCTCATATTCTATGCGGTGCAGAACGGAGATAATGGATTTACAGCGTGCGGTGCCTTAAAACATTTCAACGGCGAAACAGCTGAGATTAAAAGAATGTATGTCAAAGATGAGCATAGAGGTCAGGGTTTATCGAAACTGATTCTGAGAGAACTTGAAGAAACTGCAGCCGGAATGAACTATAAGAGAATCATTCTTGAGACCGGTACGAAGCAGCCTGAAGCTATGAACTTATATGAAAAGTCGGGATACACAAAAATAAAAGCGTATGGAAGACACAAGGATGATCCGGACAGTGTGTGCTATGAAAAGATTATCAGGTGATTTCCTAAGTAGTCAATAACCTTCTGGTTTGACTGTCGGATTGGTGGCCTGTTCTACTCCTTCGGCAATTTCCGGCAGAATTCCCATACTCCTGTATATTGGTCTTACTAAATTCCGTATAATGGGGAGCTTATACAAATAGAAAGAGGCACTTAAAAGGCAGACTGAACCGCTGAACAAAATGGCAGATGGGGCTCCGATACTGCTTCCAAGTCCGCCCGCAAGAAGACTTCCGAATGGACTCATCCCCCTGAAAGCCATGGCATAGAAACTCATCACCCTGCCGCGCTTACTTTCATCCGACAG
Source organism: Ignavibacteriaceae bacterium (assembly GCA_035260565.1). Taxonomy (GTDB): domain Bacteria; phylum Bacteroidota; class Ignavibacteria; order Ignavibacteriales; family Ignavibacteriaceae; genus DATFVA01. The sequence continues at coordinate 14,722 of DATFVA010000553.1, forward strand.
TGTCTGAAGAAGAGTATTAGTAGAGGCAATATGGAGCATCATACCAAGTCCCGCTAAAGCCATTATTATGATGGAAAAAACAAATACCCGCGAGAATGAAAAAACTATTAAACTGATGCCGAATACTAAAACTGCAATTCCTATCAGCCTTCCGAGTCCCAGTACGTTCTTTTTATTAAGCAGATAAAAGGCGCCGAGCAGAGCGCCCGAACCGTACGCGCTCATCAAAAAGCCGAATGTATCAGCTCCTCCACCAAGGTATTCCTTTGCTATTACAGGAGCGAGTAACGTAATAGAAGTGCTCATTACACTAACTACTCCCAGCAATATGATTAAATAGCGTATAGGGGCAAAACCGAAGGTATAATTAAAACCTTCCGATAATTGTTTAAATACTTTTGATTCATGTGACTTAAAAGATACAGGTTCAACTTTCATTCTTAATAAAGAAACTACTACTGCAAAAAAGCTTAATGCATTTATCAGGAAACACCAGCCTTCCCCTACAGTAGCAATAAGGATTCCTGCTACAGACGGTCCTACTAGTCTTGCTGCATTTACCATTGATGAATTAAAAGCAATCGCATTACCAAGATCTTCCCTTTTATTATCAATCATTTCAACTACGAAAGCCTGGCGTACCGGCATATCGAATGCATTGATGATACCGAGGATTACGCTGAGAATTATCAGCTGCCATATCTGAATTGCTTCTGTGAACACAAGGAATGAAAGGATCAGAGCCTGCAGAAGTGCAAGAGACTGAGTATAAAGAAGCAGCTTATGACGGTTTGCCTTATCTGCAAGTACGCCCGCAAACGGTGCAATTATAAACAATGGGAGCTGACCTGAGAACCCTACTATGCCAAGCATAATTGCGGAATTTGTAAGACGATAGACAAGCCAGGTTATTGCAACCTGCTGAATCCATGTGCCTATAAGAGATAAGCTTTGTCCTGAAACAAAGAGCTTGAAGTTCCGGTGACTCAAAGCGCGGAATGCCAGTTTAAGATTGTTCCTGGGTGATTTCATTCAGACAATTGTTATCATAATTTCGGGAACTAATATAATACAGACGGGCATTAAAAAAATTGATGAGCAATAATTCTGCAAAGGGGTTGACTCAAAAAGCAGGTTATGAATCAAAAACGGATACAGATTCTTAAATTGAGTTTGTCAAAGAACTTCAGGCGGATTGTGTTAGCTGATAAATAAGGTTATATTATGGTCAACATTTTCAAAGCACGAGGTTAAAGAATGGAAAACTTGAACCTCCCCTTCCTACGGAAACAGTTAACAGAGCGCAGGGAGCGTCTCGAACATAGTGCAAAAAATCTAACTGAACCTGTAAAGATCTACAGGCTGCTTCAGCAGATTGACAGGACACTTGAAAGAATAGATAAAGGTTCATTCGGTATCTGTGAGGTATGCCATGACCAAATAGAGCCGGAAAGACTATCATTTGATCCGATGGTCTCCGTATGTCTTGATCACCTTAACATTGAGCAGCAGCGGGCGCTTGAACAGGATCTTGAGCTTGCCGGCAGAGTTCAGCGGGGACTTCTTCCGCAGAATAATATAAGTATAGACGGCTGGCAATTCAGTTATAGGTATCACCCTGCAGGTATTGTAAGCGGAGATTTCTGCGATTTCATAAAGGCAGAGGATGATTCGTTCTTCCTTGTACTCGGGGATGTCTCCGGTAAAGGAATTTCCGCTTCCTTGATGATGTCGCAGCTGCACGCTCTTACCAGAAGCTTTCTTACCTTCGGACTCCCTCTACATGAGATTGTCAGACGGACAAACAGGCTGTTCTGCGAAAGTATCCTTTCAAATAATTACGCAACAATGGTTTTCGGAAAAGGCACTCCCGACGGCGTAATTGAATTCTGCATAGCGGGACATAATCCTCCTATCCTTTTAAAAGAAAATAATGTAACAAAAATAAAAGCTACCGGTATTCCTGTGGGATTATTCTGTTCATCGGAATATGGCCTCAGCCGTTATGAAATGAAGCCCGGGGACACTGTTCTTGTATACACGGACGGACTGACGGAATCATTTTCAGGCGGGGATGAATATGGTGAAAACCGGCTGATTGAAAGCTATCTGAAATCAGGTAAAGAGACCCCCGAACTCATACTCAATAAATTATTCGACGAACATAGTTCTTTTATGAAAGCGGATAAACCCGCTGATGATGTAACTGCCGCAGTATTAAAAAAAGTTTAGTTTACCTTTTGTAAAATATACCGGTTCAATTTTCTCACGTCAGGCTGAACCGGCCTGAGAGAAATAAAAACCTTCTGAAAAAGGAATTAGTACATATCAATAACCAGTTAAATACGATTCAACAAGCATCTGAATATCCTGAGTACCGGAAATAATTAAAATGAAAAGCGGAAAGAAATATGTAAAAGTTCCATGCGGCGGCTGCACACTGTGCTGCCAGGGGGATGCAGTCAGGCTGCTTGATGAAGATGATGCAGGCAGTTATCTCACAGAACCGCATCCATACATTACCGGTGCTTTGATGCTTGCACATAAACCTAACGGCGACTGTATCTATCTTACAGAGTACGGCTGCAGCATCCATGATAATGAACCTGCATTATGCGGAGCCGCCGACTGCCGGGCCCTGGCATTCAAATATAATTTTGAAATAGCTCTCAAACTGCACGAGGCCGGCAATATCGATCTGCGTGTCTGGGATAAGGGAAATGAACTAATAAAGAAAATGCAGAGAAAATAAAAGAATTAAAATTCTAACTCGCAGGGGGGAAATTATGCTTATTTTTAATCTCCCGTTTGCGTTACTTTTTATTTTGAAAATAATATACCAACTCCCTTGAAATCATTTGCAATATATTTTCTGCTTCTCTTCCCGAATTTAATATTCTGCCTTGCTCAGCAGAATGAAGTCAGGGATTCCCCTTCCGAAGAACTGATAACGGGACTCCCGATAATAAGGAATTATCTGCCTGCTGAGTATAATGCAACTCCTCAGAACTGGTCTGTTATTAAGGATAACCGCGGGGTGATGTACTTTGCAAATACCGGAGGAGTGCTCGAATATGATGGGAGAGAATGGCGGCTTATAAATATCAAAAACGAGGTAGCCAGAACACTTGCGATAGATAAAAACGGAATTATTTATGTCGGCGGTGTGGATGAATTCGGCTATCTCCTGCCGGATGCTGCAGGCCTTTTGAAATATAAATCCCTCGTTTCACTCCTGCCGGCGCAGGACAGAGAATTCGGCGATATCTGGAGTATCTGGGTATCTGAAAGAGGTATCTTTTTTCAGAGCACATCTCATCTTTTCCTGATAAAAAATCCCGCGGCAGCCCTGCAGAACCATATCCCTGCCGATCTTAAAACATGGACTCCAAAAACTATTTTTAGTCCTGCTTTCCTGGTGAATGGAAAATATTATATACCGGAAAACGGTATAGGTTTGATGATCCTTAACGGGGACTCGTTAACCCTTGCTCCCGGAGGCGGTGCATTTGCCAGGGAGACAATTTATGATATGCTGAGCTATTCATCCTCAGGTAAACCAGATCCTGCAGAAAACAAAATTTTAATAGGCACATCGGGCAGCGGTTTTTACATTTACGACGGCAAGAGCTTCGGCACGTTCAATACAGGGGCTGATGAATATATTCTGAAAAATAAGCTTTATTTCAGAGGAGGTATCCTAAGCAATAATACCTATGTGTTCGGCACCCAAACAGGAGGCTTAATTGTAATAAATAATAAGGGCAGACTATTACAGGTAATAAATAAGAAAAACGGGTTGAGCGATAATACTGTATGGTCTGTTTATCCGGATGAAAGCGGGGTTCTCTGGCTGGGATTGAACAACGGAGTAGCTAAAATAATTTATCCGTCACCTTTAACGCTCATTGATTCACGATTTGGAATAGATGGTATTATATTTTCAGTGAATGAACACAAAGGCAGTTTATATTTATCCACTCCAAATGGTTTTTATCATTCTTCCAATAACAGCGGTAATACAGCATCTCTTTTCAAACTTGTTGACGGAATAAATTCAGAATCCTGGGAGCTTCTTGATTTGGGCAGCTACCAGCTTGGGGCGACGACACATGGTGTTTATAAGATACAGGATAATAAGACAAGCAGCATTAAAACCAGCTGGAGGTTTGCGTATTCATTCTGCCGATCTAAAGTTAATCCTGATATCATTTATGTGGGGCTTCATGACGGACTTGCAAAACTGCGCCTTGTCAACGGAGAATGGGCTGATGGCGGAAGAGTACCGGGGGTTTCAGAAATTATTACCCAGGTAGTGGAGGATGCAGATGGTACTCTCTGGCTTTCCTCTTATAATAAGGGGCTGTTGAGAATTATTCCCGACTATAACGGAGATAACTCTTCCTACACAATTTCAAGGTATGAAAACTTTCTGTCCGGCAGACAGCAGCCCTTTATTGATTATAAAAATAAAGTGATTTTCGGGACAGAGAAGGGCCTGATGATATTTGATAGAGCGTCAGATAAGTTTATAAGCGACACGTCATTCGGCCAATATTTTACAAAAGATTTCAGGATAACCGATATTAAAAAAGGTGCTGATGATAATATCTGGATTGTAGGAAGCAAGGAAAATAACCCGGAAATTGGAAGAATAGTTTCCGTCAGAAACTCATCCTTTAAATGGGAACCACTGCCCCAGTTAAAAATTATAATGGATCACATTTCATCATTTTCTCCATATAGATTGTTCCCTGATAAGTATAATAAAAATCTTCTCTGGATTACATATGGCGAAAAACTTTATCGATTTGATCTTAACGAAACGGCCCTGCATTCCAATCAAAAAGATTTTAATGTGATTATACGGAATGTTAATCTCAACGGAGATTCAGCAATTTACAAAGGAGGACTGTCTTCTCCTGAACTTTCCGGGCAGGAATGGAAACTTTTCCCGGGTGTTAATTCGATAGGAATTAATTATGCATCATCTGGATATTTTCGTGAGGGAAGCAGTAAATTCCGGTATTCACTCGAAGGGTTTAATACTGAATGGTCTGACTGGACTACTGACAATAGAAAAGAAT
>DATFVA010000554.1:0-3792 GCA_035260565.1 Ignavibacteriaceae bacterium
CAGCCGATGAACGAAGAAAGATAACTTCTGTATGTTTGAGCTGTCCCGATTTGTCTGCTGCTGTGTATAGGCAGGCTATTCTTTATCGAATATTTTACAGATAGAACTAATTTTAATTTGTGAGGAAGCTTGCCTTTTGCTGTTAGAACGTGTCTGAGTGTCCCGCCCTTGCTAAAGTTCATTAGGCGGGACTTATCAAAGACACCGGTATCTATAAGAATCATTCAATCGATTCATTTATTTTGGACTAATCTGACTTTAAGGTGGAGTTTTTTTATTTATATTTAAGAAATGAAAAAAAATCTGCATATAGTTTTATTGTCTGTAATTTTTTCGATTATACTGTGGATATCTATTTCATTGTCGAATGATTATTATGCTACGGTTAATGTGCCGGTTAAACTGGTTAATTTCCCTATGGGGTATTCTACTGCCTCTGCTATCCCCGATTTTATATCGGTTAAACTTAAAGGAAAAGGCTGGAAACTTCTTGGTGTAAATCTCAGTTCAAAATCGGATTACACAATTTCTGTGGAGGACAGCGGAAAGATAAATGTCAACCTCTATAACTTCCTCGGCGAGAACCAGTGGCTCGCTTCGGACATTGAAGTTATTGATATGACTCCCGATACTCTGTCTTTTTATGTCGAAAAAGACTTTATGAGAAAAGTGGCTATTGTTCCCGATCTCGACCTGGTTTATAAACCAGGTTATGGGCTGGCTTCCCCCATAATTATCGTTCCGGATTCCACAACCCTGTATGGTCCCAAAAGTGTAGTTAGAAATCTTACTTTTGTTTATACAAAGAGACAAAGCTTTGAAAAACTTGATGATCAGACAACCGGTCAGGTGCCTCTTGAAGATCTGCCCGGTGTAATATACAAAGATAGGGAAGTGCAGGTAAACCTGGATGTACAAAAAATAGTTGATAAAAATTTTGATGGAATTGATGTAACTATTGTGGATCAGCCGATTGACAGGGATGTTGTTCTGCTCCCGAATAAAATATCGGTAGGAGTGAGAGCCGGGATTAATATATTAGGAAAGATGAACAGGGATAAAATAAAAGCTTATGTGAATTACCGCGATATTGTTCTGGATACCCTTGGAAGTATTTCCCCCAAAGTCGAACTGCCGGAAAATACAGTACTTGAATACACCAAACCGGAACGGTTAAGATATATTATTAAAAAATTTAACTGAGAAGGAAGATAATCCTCTATGTTTATCACTTTTGAAGGAATTGATTTTTGTGGTAAATCCACACAGGTGGAGCTGCTTAAAAAATTTTTTCAGGATCAGAAAAAGGAAGTGAAGCTAATCCGGGAACCGGGCGGGACGGAGATTTCGGAAATGGTCCGTTCAATCCTTCTGGATAAAAAACATTACCACATGGTTATGGAAACGGAAATATTCCTGTTCTCTGCTGCACGTGCTCAGTTGGTCAGGGAAAAAATCAGGCCTTATCTTAATCAGGGAATCTATGTAATTTCGGATAGATTCCATGATTCTACAACCGCTTACCAGGGTTTCGGCCGCGGTATCGATATTGAATCGGTCAAACATATAAATAGTCTGGCAATCGGTGAAACTGTGCCTGATATAACTTTTTTTATAGATATAACTATTGAAGAAGCCGATAGAAGAAAGAAATTGATGCAGAATTTTGATCCCGACAGGATTGAAGTTTCCGACTCATCATTTTATGAACGGGTCCGTGCTGGCTACCTTTATATAGCAGACAACGAAAATAGAATTAAAGTTATTAACGGGATGAAATCCATCGAAGAAATTCATAATGATATACTTGAAGAAATAAGTTTTTTAGAAAAGAAGGAGATTAGGTAAAATGAAATTAAAGAGCTGGAAATCATATTTAACAGGTGCCCTGGTAATTTTATTGTTTTCGGGATTCTTTGCCGGTGAGGATGATGTTTATTTCCAGATTTCCAAGAATATCGATCTGTTCGGAAAAGTGTACAAAGAAATTTCTCTCAATTATGTTGACAACATTAATCCCGAACAGTTTATGCGCGCAGGTATTGAAGGAATGCTTAACACGCTCGATCCCTATACTATTTATATCGACGGCGATAAGAAAGATGAGATTGATCTGATAACCAGCGGCAAGTACGGTGGTGTGGGTGTTTCTATAGGTGTCCGCGGAAATTCGGTTACTGTGGTTGAGGTGCTTGACGGCTACTCGGCACAGCGGCAGGGAATACGGATCGGTGATGAGATCATAACCGCCGACAGCGTCCCGATTACACCTGAAAATATAGATGACGTATCACAGCTTGTTAAGGGCGAACCCGGTACTACCGTTAACCTTACTGTCGTTAGAAATGAAGAAAGAGATACTATTACCTTCAACCTGTTAAGAGAGGAAGTGAAAGTTAAGAATCTTACTTACTATGGTTTTATGCCTGAGAACAGCAGCAATGCATATCTTAAACTTTCAAGTTTCAGCCGTTCGGCTGCTTCAGAAGTTTTAGACGCCCTCAGGGAACTTAAAGCAAAAAAAGAAATTAAATCAATTGTGCTCGATCTGCGCGGCAATCCCGGCGGACTGCTGGACGTTGCTGCTGATATCTGTGACAAATTCCTTCCCAAAGGCGATCTTATTGTTACTACAAAAGGAAGAGATGATACTAATATCAATCATTATTATGCCGACCAGGAACCGCTTGTCGGCAATGCCCGCCTTGTGGTTCTTATAAACCAGGGATCCGCGTCTGCTTCGGAAATTGTAGCCGGAGCTATGCAGGATCACGATAGAGGTGTTCTGATCGGAACGAAATCGTATGGAAAAGGACTTGTACAGACTATTACCCCATTGAACTATAATGCTTCACTGAAAATTACTACAGCTAAATATTATACTCCCAGCGGTAGATGTATTCAGAAAATCAATTATTCTGAAAATAACAAAGTTATAACGGATGCTGATTCAATACTCAGCAGCAAATATCTTACAGATAACAAGAGGGCTGTATACGGAGCAGGAGGCATTACTCCCGATTCTACCGTTGAGTATAAAATTGATGGAGATGTGACAGAGAACCTTCTTGCAAAGGGAATGTTCTTTAAATTTGCCGATCATTATTATTATAATCATCCGGATGGGTCTTTTTCATTAATGAAAAATGATAAAATACTTTCAGAATTCGAAAAATACCTTAAAGATGAACATTTTGAATATAGTTCTGATGCGGAAAAATCCGTAAATAAGCTTATCGCTGATGCTGATAATAAAAAACTTGATGCATCTATCCGTTCGGAACTTAAAAAACTTAAGGAACAATTCAGCCAGATAGACGGAAGTGAGTTTAAAATATATAAGAGTGAAATCATCCGGGAATTGAAAGCTGAACTCGCAGCAAGATACCTCGGTTCTGAGGGTCGTATTGAGGAAGCACTTGATAATGATCCCCAGTTCCAGGCAGCTTTATCTGTGCTTGCGGATACAACTTTATATGACAGGCTATTGAATTATCATTAAAAAAAATCCTATTTTAATCTTTGAAGAAGGGGAGTTTATGACTCCTTTTCAGGAAAGTTTAATGGAATGGTAATCCCCATCAGTAAAATGAAATCCTTTACTTTCATACAGAGGAAGAATCCTGTTTTCGAGAGATGCCCTTCATGTTCAACCTCTGGTACGGTATACAGGTCTCATTCCCGCAACTGGAAGGAGAAAATGATAAAGAGAGTTACTTTCCTGAAGCTGTATAGGTGCAAGCAGTGCGGCTGGAGAGGGTACCGTTCTACGGCAGCTATTACTATTAAATC
>DATFVA010000555.1:0-5117 GCA_035260565.1 Ignavibacteriaceae bacterium
GACGGGGAAGGTGTATACGCATAATGATTTTTTTTCAGATGACTCAATAAAGAGCTGGTATAAATTTTATGTCAATACAATCCTGAACAGAACAAATGTGTACACCGGGATAAAATATAAAGATGATCCTGTAATATTGAGTTTTGAATTAATTAACGAAGCATCAAATCCAGGTCAGCCCGTCACTATTGTGTATAACTGGTATAGTGAGATGGCCTCATATTTTAAATCCATAGACAGGAACCATCTTTTAAGTACAGGTGAAACCGGGTATGACAATCATAAAGAAAATTATTCGGATGCTGATCTTTATTATAACAGCTCTTATTTTTTATTTAACGGTTCAAAAGGAACGAGTTTTATTGAAAATACTTCGATTAAAGATATAGATTATTCTTCATTTCATTTATATCCGGATTCCTGGCAATTCGAATCTTTGGCGGGAAACACCTGGATCGATAATCATACAGCAATTTCAGAGGGTTATAATAAGCCGGCACTTTTAGGAGAGTTCGGAGTTGTGAAGGATAAGGCAAGAAGCTACAATGATTACTTTCAGACTATAAGAGGAACTCCTTCAAAATCAGCAGTTATATGGGATTATGTACATCCGGACCTGATGAATATAGCCGACCGGTATGCTTTCAATGAGACTACAAACCCCGATCTGTTTGATTTATTTAAAGAACACCTTCGGCTAGAGCAGGATACCCGGACGCCTGAAAATAATGATTTTGTTCTCTTTCAGAATTATCCAAACCCATTTAACCCTACCACCACTATTAAATACTCGCTCAGAAATTCGGCGATGATTAAAATTGAACTTTTTAACTCACTCGGAGAACTTATCAGGGTAGCAGCACGCGGAGTAAAAGGAAAAGGCACTTACAAAATATTTTTATCATTTGATAACAGTCTTCTCAGCAGCGGAGTATATTTCTACAGGTTAACGGCAATTCCCGAAGGGAGCCGGGCAGAAAATTTTATTCAGACAAGAAAGATGATCCTGTTGAAATAATGTCAATTGACTCCAAGGTAAATTATATAATATTCAGAATAATCGAGGGAATTAAATATTTTGTTTTTTAATTATTAATTATTAACATAGAGCAAGAGATGATTAAACTTTGCTAAACATCAGAATTCTGTGTATACCCTCCTGTAATTCTTCGGCAAAGATTAGAGATCTTTCAATTTATCCGGTTTCCTGATATAAATTGGATAACACATCCGACCAAATATTAAAATGAGTGTGCTCCGTTATTATTATTTATACAAATTTTTACATATAAATCAGCAAATGACCAGGATTATTTCGTTTTATTTTAACAATAATAGGAGAAAGAATGAAGAGAAAGGTACTAACCAGCATGGTAATAGGGTCTACAGGACTGCTGGCAATGTTGGGGCTTTGGTATCTGCAGCCAATCAAATTTGATCAGGCGCAAGGAACACAGGAAAAATCCTTTGTCAAAGAGACAGCGAACAAGACAGAGACCGGACCTGAAAAGGGACCTGAACTTGAAAGATGGTATTTTAAACAATGGCATCAGCCGTTCGGAGCAGTACTTTCCCCGGAATTACTGCACCAGATGCGTACAGAAGCATCTGCATTGCCCGATGAATCGGAATTACACAATTCTCCCGATGTTACGGGCTGGCAGTCAATTGGTCCTGATAGAATGAGCGTTCCCGGTTCCAATGCTGCTTACACGGGAAGAATTCTGGATATGCAGATAACAAATGACGGGAACCTTTTAATTGCTGCAGCAAGCGGCGGGTTATGGAAAGTTACGGGATCAAGTGCATCTCCCTTGTCAGACGCGATACAGGATCTTGCGGTTTCAACAGTAGCAGCTGATCCCGGCAATAATAACAATATATATATTGGAACCGGGGAACCTTATGTCCGCGGAGGTTCCGGACTTTATTTCACAAATAACGGCGGATCCAACTGGTCAAGTGTTTCAGGCTTTTCACCAACGCCGGCAGGAATCTATAAGATCAGATACTGGCCCGGTCATCCCGATGAGATTCATGTGGCTGCTACGAATGGTTATTACAGATCAGCTGACGGAGGAGCTACCTGGTCCAAGAATCTTACTGGAAACATATGTGATTTTACATTCACAGATGAGAACACGCAGGGCTGGATGTTTTGTGCCGCCTGGGGAGTAAATAAGATCTACTGGTCCACATTATTCGGCGCCCTATGGAACGAAATTACATTACCTTTCACAAATGTAGGAAGAGTGGCGTTAGCCTATCAGTCAGGTACATTATATGCGGCGATTGCAAGGCTAGACAATTACAATCTCCATGGAGTTTACAAAAGTACGGACTTTGGATCAAACTGGACAAATATATCGCCACCTGAGAATTACATGGGAAACCAGGGATGGTATGATAATATAATTCAAAGCCCTGCACCCAACCTGATATATGTCGGCGGTGTAGATCTCTGGAAAACTACAGATGACGGAAGTTCCTGGACCAAATTAAGCGGCGCAAATATACACTCCGACCAGCATGCCATTGCCCACAACTGGAATTCAGAACTTTTTATTGGTAATGACGGCGGTCTTTCAAAATCGCCGGATGAGGGTGCTACATGGTCTACGAGTCTTAATAAAATCCCTATCACGCAATATGTTAACGTTGATGTTTTTTCAGGAAGCGTTGCATACATTGCGGGAGGTTCGCAGGATAACGGGATATCGGTTACTACTAACCTTGGAAATACCTGGACGTATGCTTTAGGCGGAGACGGAGGAGGAGTTGCTTTTGATCCCGACGACCGTGCTAAGATGTTTGTGACCAATGGTGTATACGGAGGAGACTGGACTTTCCGCAGGCACAGAACGGCGGATGAAGGCAACAACTGGCAGGACATCAACAATGGCATTGATCCCTCGGATCAATGGTACAACAGAATCCGTAATGACCAGGTCAGTCCGATCTACCTGTTTAATAATTCCGGACCCTACGTTTACCAGTCTAATGACGATGGTGACAACTGGACCAAACTAAACTCGACACCTTTTGCCTCAGATATTTCCGACATCACTGTAGCAAAATGGAGTTCATCCGGCCAAACTATTGTTTACGCTACCATGCCGGAAACTACAGGAACCAGACTCTGGGTTTACAGTAATGGAACCTGGTACAATGATCATGTCCCTGCAGATCTTCCGACAGATGTTCAGATCAGGAAAGTCACTCCTCATCCTGAGGATCCTTTCACAGCTTTTATAATAATGAACGGAATTTCCCAGACCGGACCCTCAAAAAAGATTTACAAGACAACCGATCTCGGTGTTTCCTGGACAAATATAACAGGCAACCTTCCAAATATTCCATTCTCAGATGTAGTTGCACATCCCACAAACAGCTCAATACTCATAGCTTCAAGTGAACTGGGCTGCTTCAAAACTACAGACGGCGGAGCTTCATGGGTAAGGTGGAACGATGGAATGCCTTATGCTACGATCATTACCGAACTGAGATACGTAAATGAAATTAACACTACAGGAAAACTCTACCTGGTTGCGGGCACCTACGGGAGAGGAATCTATGTAAGAGAGTTGAATGATGGATCCATTACTGATGTTAAAAAGGATCAGAATATTCCGGCAGACTATAGTCTGACACAAAACTATCCAAACCCTTTCAATCCTTCTACTTTGATTAGTTTTTCACTTCCCGTAAGAGATAAAGTAAATATCAAAGTTTATGATATACAAGGAAGAGAAGTTACAACTCTGGTTAACAGTACACTGGATGCAGGCAGTCATGCAGTTCAATTTAGTGGTAAGGGCCTGGCTTCGGGAGTGTATATTTACAGAATCCAGACTTCCAGGTTTAGTCAGTCAAAGAAAATGACGCTATTGAAATAACAGCACTTATGCCGAATGGAAATACTCATTTAATAATAATCAACGAACTTTAATAAGGTGCAGCTTTGACGAAAATATCTATATTATTTTTGACAATACTATTTAGTTTTTCATTACTTAACTGCAACAACCGGATGACCGGGGCAGCAGATGACAGTGTACAGTTTTACTCAAAAGGATATCAAATTCCTTTTGAAGTCAAAATTGCTGTAACAGATAATAATATGGAGCTGTTCTATACCGGAAATGAAATGCAGGCTCCCTTCAGCAAAACTTATTCTATTACAGATAATGAAAAAGATGAACTCTTCGGTTATTTAAAGGATATAAATTTTTTGAAAATGGATATTCCTGAACCGGAAATGAGAAGGGATGCCCCAGTAACAAAATTAACAGCAAAACTTAACGGGGATTCAAGAGAAATCGATATTGGACAAATGTCATCTGTTCCTGATCCCCTGGCGGACCTGAAGACAAAGATGTTCAATCTTGCTTCAGCTTATAAACCCGGATGGAAAAAAGAAGTAGGATTTGAGTAAATTATAATTGAATGTCAGGCCGTCTAAAGGCGGCCCGACAGATATTACAAATTGAAATACATTTTATATTCAAAGGGATGCGGCATTGTGCCGATAGAATGAATTTCGTCCAGTTTTATTTTTGTCCACTGTTCAAGAAGTTCATCATTAAAGATTCCCCCGCGTCTCAGAAAATTATTATCAGCAGCCAGCGCATCAAGGGCCTCAGCAAGGTTCCTTGGAAGAAATTGGAATCTGCTGCTTTCGGGGTCTTCAAGGAAATTTTTATCATACGGACCGAAACCTTCTTTTACAGGATCGATTTTATTAACAACGCCGTCTACACCTGCAAGCAGCATTGCTATTAGACATAAGTAAGGGTTGGCGGTTGCATCAGGCGGTCTATACTCAAAACGGGTTTCCTGAGGATTTGAAACATATTTTGGAATCCTTATTGCAGATGCCCTGTTGCCCTGTCCATACGTCAATGCGACAGGAGCCTCGAAACCCGGCACCAGTCTTTTATAAGAATTTGTACTGGGGTTTGTAAATGCGGATAAAGCAGCTCCATGCTTCAGCATACCGCCAATAAAAAATCTTCCCAATTCATTCATATTACCATATTCCCCTTTTTTATAGAATGCGTTCTTACCATTCCTTGTCAGGTAAAAATGGAGATGCATTCCATTGCCGGCCTGGTGAT
>DATFVA010000556.1:0-3387 GCA_035260565.1 Ignavibacteriaceae bacterium
TCCACATAGTTACTTTTAATGCGGGTAACCTCGCAAGCGGAATCTATCTTGTTCGATTGAGTACAGGTATTGCGGCCTCTGAAATAAAAATAAATCTCATAAGATAATACCTGGATGCGCTCTCAATCGTATCGGGAGAAGCCCTGTTGATTTAACAGGGCTTTTCCATTTTTTAATTTCCGCTTTTAATCCCTCACCTTTATTACCCGACTTTCATTAAAGCTAACGATCCGCAGAAGGATTCTTCATAAAGTAAAAAGAAAAGTAAGCAGGCCTTAGCCGCATAAATCAATACAGAACATCGCAGATGTTTCCAATTATTGTAGATATAAGTCTCCCCCCTTAGTCGTGGGATCCTCGGAGAGGATCAACTATAACTATTCAGTGTGAATCTATTTGAACTGTTTCCCTTTTTCTGCAATGCAGTCCCTCAGTCAATCCGCAAATTCCCAATTCCTAAATCAATTCGCTCAATGCGCTGAATTCGCTCAATGCGCAAATTCCAGCTTTACCTTCTTTGTCCCTTGAAACTTTTTCTATTTCTTTTTTTCTGTCCACCCGAAGATTTATTGCTTTCCCTGTTTTCTCTCTTATTAGATTTATTTCCGCTTCTCTTCTTTGTTGCAATCTCAACGCTGATTTCCCTGCCGTTATATGATTTTTCTGTAAAAGCATCGAGGATGGTATCCGTATAATTATTATCCGTTTCAAAGAAAGAAAAGTTTTTAAGGATCTCTATATCTCCAACTTCAATATTTTTTACACCGGTATATTCATTTATCAGTCCCATTAATTTTTGGGGCTGCAGGTTATCGGTATTGCCCAGGTTAATAAAAAAGCGGGTATAGTCTGTTTTGCTGCTCCTGTTTCTGTCTTTTCCGCCCCGTTCTTTTCCGCCTCTCTCTTTTCCTGATGCTGAATTAAGGTCGGGAGTGTTTTTGTAATAATCGAGGAACCGGTTAAACTCAAGCGATACAAATTTCTTTATCATTTCTTCACGGTCAAGCCATTCGAGTTTCTTATAAATAGCAGGCATGAAGGAAGTAATCTGTGTATTATCCACCTCAACTTTTTCCATACGGTCAATCAGGTGGAAAAGCTGTTTCTCGCAAATTTCTTTACCGCCGGGAACGGGCAGATGATTAAACTCTTTTCCTATCTGATCCTCAATAAGCGAAAGCCGAATATTTTCCTTGAGATTTGAGATTACTATTGAAGTACCTTTTCTTCCGGCGCGTCCCGTACGTCCGCTGCGGTGAGTATAAAGTTCCGAATCATCAGGCAGGTTGTAGTTAATAATATGAGTAAGGTTCTCTACATCCAGTCCCCGGGCAGCAACATCAGTAGCGACGAGCAAAGTTATATTTTTATTTCGAAACTTATTCATTACAACCGTCCGTTGAGGCTGGGATAGGTCGCCATGGAGAGCTTCAGCGTTATAGCCGTCTTTAACAAGATGATCGGCAACTTCCTGTGTTTCACGTCGGGTTCTGCAGAATACTATCCCGTATATATCAGGGTTGAAATCGACAATTCTTTTCAGAGCAAGGTACCTGTCGCGTGCATGTACCATATAGCAGACATGATTTACATCATCGGAACCCGCATTCCTTTTACCGATCGAAATCTCGACAGGGTTGTTCATATACCTGCCGGCAATCTTTTTAATATCATCAGACATTGTGGCGGAAAAAAGGAGAGTGTTCTTTACCCTGGGTGTAGCTGCAAGAATTGACTCAAGGTCGTCTCTGAAACCCATACTCAGCATTTCATCGGCTTCGTCAAGAACAACTGTCTTAATTTTTTTAAGATCAATTACTTTTCGGTTTAGCAGATCCAGTAAACGTCCGGGAGTTGCAGAAATAATATGCGCTCCGTCCTTTATTTTTTTGATCTGCTTTTCCATGCTGGAACCGCCGAATACCGCTGCAATTTTGAAACCGGGTTTATATTTTGAAAAGTCGGTAAGGTCATCGGCAATCTGGAGGCATAATTCCCTGGTCGGTGCAAGAATAAGGTGCTGTGTATATCGTGCGGAAATGTTTGTTTTCTGTATCAGCGGAAGTCCGAATGCGGCAGTTTTTCCTGTACCTGTCTGTGCAAGTGCAATAATATCCCTGCTGTCTTCCTGTACAAGCAGCGGGATCACCTGTTCCTGAACCGGCATCGTCTGTGCGAATCCTAACTCTTCAATAGCACGGATAATGTTGTCTTCGATACCGGTTTCTTTGAATGTAAGCATTATTTTCTTTCAGTTTTTATTATAGTTATCTGCGGACCGGAATTATTCTTCGTCGAATCGTGAAGATGTTCCTCATTTATTATATTATTCATTTCAGAGAAGTAATACAGGCAAGAATATTATCTGATTCAGGCTGGCTTAATTCCCTTCCGCAATGGAAAAGAAATACGATTTATATAGTATACTCATTTTAATAACCTAAATTTACTAAAATTCTCTATCATTTCCTTTTCCAGTGAACGTTCAGGGGCTAGCGGAGAAAGTATCAAGACGACCGTTCGTCGGCAATAATTGCAGAAAAGAGTGAGAATCTTGTAGAGGATCAACTTTTAATATTCAATGGGAAAGTGAGATCTACGAAGATCTCAGGTATAATCGTTTCGATTGACGGAAGCTTATAAGCTTTTTCTGGTTTTCATCCCAAAGACTTAATAGTATACTTTTTAAGCTTGTGCGCAGTGTTAATACCTTTGCAGTTTGCTGCAGTTCCGGATTTTCCTTCTGGCATTTTTCAAGAAGATAATTCGGAATTCTCGGACTAAGATGATGTATATGGTGAAACCCTATATTCCCTGTGAACCACTGTAGAATTTTCGGCAGCTTATAATAAGAACTGCCATGCAAAGCTGCTTCCGAAAAATCCCATGTTTCTTTGTCAGCCCAATATGTATCCTCAAACTGGTGCTGAACAAAAAAGAGCCAGGCGCCTGTAGAGGAAGTAATTATCGATATGGGAAGCTGAATAAGCAGAAATGACTGTAATCCGACCAGCCATATGAGTGAAGCCATTATAAGACCTATAACAAGACTGGTCATATAAACACTGAACTGGTAATTCTTCAGGGTGGTTTTATCCCCCGGCGCCGGAAACCTGTAAACGATCAGAAACAAAATCGTTGGGAAAACTATAAATAGTATCAGGGGATTCCTGTAAAGACGGTATTTCAATTTCCCCCAGCGTGTTAAACTGAAATATTCACGGACAGTCATTGTATAAATGTCACCTACACCGCGATGTTCAAGGTTGCCTGCACTTTTATGATGAATGGCATGCTTCTTCCGCCAGTAATGATAAGGCGTAAAAGTAAAGAAACTGCAGAAGATACCGCACCGGTCATTGGCTTTTTTTGAATTGAAGAACGAAC
>DATFVA010000557.1:0-2813 GCA_035260565.1 Ignavibacteriaceae bacterium
AGTGCACGATACAAAGACTTGAACCGGCTGACTTTGTAGAACACTCATATCCGATTTATTCATCTGCTTTCCATACATATGAATACCACGATCTGAGAGATTTCTCTAAGGAACAGTATTCCGAGTACATATTCAATAAGAGCCGGTACCCCGGATATGAGTTATGGGGAGCTTTCGTTCATGATAAAATGGCTGCTTATGCATCTGCAGTAATAATGGATAATGCAGTATTACTTGATAGTGCAAAATCGGATGGCGGATTACAGAAACACTGTCCTAATAATGCCTTATTTTATCTAATGACGAAACATTATTTGGTTGAAAGAGAAAAACTATACATCACCAACGGACCAAGGACACTTCTACATCCTACAAATATAAACGATATGCTAATACGGATGGGGTACAGGAAGATTTATTGCCGGTTAAATTTAGAACTTTCCATGACTGCAAAGCTAATTTTATTGACAGGCGTTAGAAAATGGTATAAATACTTAACAATTTTCAGAGATAAATTTCCAGGGCCTTTAGCTAAACTCCAAAGTTTTTTGACGCTGGTTGAAATAAGCCGGACATTTAAAATTTAGATTTATGACCGTTTGAATTCATATCTAAAATTTATATTTTTGAACTTCAATTTTTTGAAGGGCAGATAGCTCAGTCGGTAGAGCAAAGGACTGAAAATCCTTGTGTCGGCGGTTCGATTCCGTCTCTGCCCACAAAATAAAAAGGCGATATTCAGGTCGCCTTTTTTTTGGGGTAAATGTCTTTGACATTATAATTTTAAATGCTGCATTTTGTATATTTGGCATTAACAATGAAAACCGCCCGTCGTAAAAATACTTCAGCTCAAATTATCCTTACTGTTGACCAAATCAGAGGAATATATGAATCAAAAATTTAACTTAATGTTTATTTGTTTTATAGCCTTCAGCTTTATGTCAAATAACTTTGCACAAGAGAGCAATACAGTGAAAGATACTACGAAGACAGTCGTTTCTTCTCAGAACCCGTTTTTTGAATCAAGTACACTGCCTTTTCAGGCTCCGCCCTTTGATAAAATACAGGATAAAGATTTCAGGCCCGCCTTTGAAAAAGGGATGAAGGTCCAGCTCGAGGAAATTAGGGAGATTGCAGATAATCCCGAACAGCCGACGTTCGAAAATACATTTGCTGCTCTGGAGAAAAGCGGGCAGCTCCTGCGGAGGGTATCATTGGTATTTAATGCTGTTACAAGTGCTAATACAGATACGGTACTTCAGAAAGTGCAGGAGGAGATTGCTCCTAAACTTGCTGCACATTATGATGCAATATTCCTTAATTCGAAATTGTTTGAAAAAGTTGATTCTGTTTATGCACACAGGGATGAGCTCAAGCTTGATAATGAATCGCAGAAACTCATCACATACTATTATGATAAGTTTGTGCACGCAGGTGCAAAGCTTTCCGCCGATGACAAGGTTAAACTCAAAAAAATGAACGAGGAAGAAGCAACCCTGATTGCCAAATTTATCAATAAACTCCTCGGTGCTACCAAAGCCGGTGCATTAATTGCAAGTGATAAGTCGGAACTTGCCGGACTGACGACTGCAGAACTGGATGCAGCTTCTCAGGCGGCATCTGAACGCGGACTATCAGACAAATGGATGATTCCTCTCCAGAATACAACACAACAGCCTGCCCTTCAATCCCTTGAGAACAGAGAGACAAGAAAGAAACTGTTTGATAATTCGTGGAACAGGGCTGAGAAGAATGATGAAAACGATACAAGGGCAGTAATTGAGCGAATTGCAAAAATTCGTGCTGATAAGGCTAAGCTATTGGGATTTTCAAATTATGCAGGATGGGTACTTGAAAACCAGATGGCTAAAACAGCGGAGGCTGTAGAAGAATTCCTGGCAAAACTGGTTCCCGCCACAGTTTCAAATGAACAAAAGGAAGCAGCAGATATTCAGACATTCATGGATGAGACAGACAAAAATATCAAGCTTCAGCCATGGGACTGGAATTACTATGCTGAGAAACTGCGTAAAGCCAGGTTTAACCTGGAAGAAGATCAGGTCAAACCATATTTTGTACTTGACAATGTTCTTGAGAAAGGTGTTTTTTATGCTGCTCATGAACTTTATGGAATTAGTTTTAAGGAAGTGCACAATATTCCAGTCTATCAAAAAGACGTCCGTGTATTCGAAGTATTGGATAATGACGGCTCACAGCTTGCTCTTTTTTACGGCGACTATTTCAAACGGGATAATAAATCCGGGGGAGCCTGGATGGATAATTTCGTGCTGCAGTCAAAACTGTTAGGTACCAAGCCAGTAGTATTTAATGTTACTAACTTTATTAAGCCTGCTCCGGGCAAGCCTGCACTTTTAAGTTATGATGATGTGACAACATTGTTCCATGAATTCGGACATGCTCTGCATGGTATATTTGCCGACCAGGAATATCCCAGTCTTTCAGGAACATACGTGCCCCGTGATTTTGTCGAGTTCCCCTCACAATTTAATGAGCATTGGGCCTTGTACCCTTCAATACTGCAAAACTATGCTATAAATTATAAAACAGGTGAGCCTATTCCAAAAGAGCTCGTCGATAAAATCATTAAAGCAAACCTTTTCAACCAGGGTTATGACTTTACAGAAATTGTAGAAGCTGCTGACCTTGATATGGCCTGGCACACTTTGTCAGCTGATCAGCCTGAACAGAATTCGGATGAGTTTGAAACAGCAAGTCTTAAAAAAGACAGTTTGTTTATCCCCGAGGTTCCGCCACGCTATAGGTCAAGCTACTTTATGCATATTTGGGGGAAT
>DATFVA010000558.1:0-4537 GCA_035260565.1 Ignavibacteriaceae bacterium
TTGTTTGTATTATTTTTCTGCTGCATTTCCGCAGCGCTTTGGTAGCTATCTTTACTTTACCGACCGCAATTTTGATGGCTTTCATTGTTATGAAAGCTCAGGGAATCAATGCAAATATAATGTCGCTTGGAGGAATTGCAATAGCAATTGGGGCGATGGTTGATGCCGCAATTATAATGATTGAAAATGCGCATAAACATATAGAGCACGATATGCAGAAGCCTCCCGAACAGAGACGCGAACGCTGGCAGCTCATAATTGATGCCGCAAAGGAAGTCGGCCCCTCATTATTTTATTCCTTGCTGGTAATAACAGTTTCTTTCATTCCAATCTTTACCCTGGGAGCACAGGAAGGAAAATTATTCAAACCGCTTGCATTTACTAAAACATACTCAATGGCTGCGGCAGCAATATTATCCATAACTCTTGTCCCTGTTTTAATGGGTTACTGGATTCGTGGAAAAATTCAGCCGGAAGAAAAAAACCCGGTAAATAAATTTTTAATAAAAATCTATCATCCGGTGGTCAATTTTGTAATCAGAAAATGGAAACTGGTTATACTATCGACGCTTATCCTGCTCAGCATAACTTATATTCCTTTTTCGGCGATAGGCAGCGAATTTATGCCGCCGCTTTATGAAGGCGATTTGCTTTATATGCCTACAACCCTTCCTGGAATATCGATTACCAAGGCACGACAATTACTTCAGCAGACTGATAAAATAATTGCATCATTTCCTGAAGTACATCATGTGTTCGGTAAAATAGGAAGAGCTGAAACAGCAACAGACCCGGCCGGTCTTGATATGATAGAAACAACCATTATGCTGAAACCCGAAAGTGAATGGCCAAAAGGTATGACGGTTAAAAAACTGATAGATGAAATGGATAAGGCAATTCATTTCCCGGGTTTAACAAATTCCTGGACAATGCCTATTAAAACAAGGACGGATATGCTTAGTACCGGCATTAAAACTCCGGTAGGAATAAAAATTTCCGGTCCCAGCCTTGACACTTTACAGCAAATCGGTGAAAAAGTTGAAGCGGTTATGAGAACTGTCCCGGGTACCTTAAGTGCATACGCTGAAAGAACCGTCGGAGGAAATTATATCGATATAAATATAAATCGCCTTGAAGCTGCAAGATATGGTTTAACGATACAGGATGTTGAAGATGTTATTCAATCTGCAATGGGCGGAATGAATGTTACTTCCACTGTTGAAGGTCTGGAGAGATATCCTGTTAATCTGAGATATGGCCGTGAACAACGTGATAACATTGATGATTTAAAAAGAGTACTTGTACCTACACCTACAGGTGCACAGATACCAATGGGACAGCTTGCTGAATTCTCGATGCATAAAGGACCAATGGTTATTAAAACCGAAGGAACAAGACCTAATGCGTGGGTTTACATCGATCTTAAAACTTCAGATATTGGCTCGTATGTAAAAGAAGCACAGAGAATAGTTTCTCAAAAAATAAAACTTCCTGTCGGCTATAGTCTTATCTGGAGCGGCGAATTTGAATATATGCAGCACGCAGAACAACGGCTGATGATTGTTATCCCGATGACCCTGTTCATAATATTCCTGATAATTTATTTAAATACAAAATCTTTTAAGAAAGTTGCAATCATCTTTTTAGCTGTTCCCTTTTCGCTGGTAGGTGCTTTCTGGCTGCTATATATACTTGGATACAATCTTAGTATTGCTGTCTGGGTCGGAATAATTGCACTTGCCGGGCTTGATGCCGAAACCGGTGTCATTATGCTTCTTTATCTTGACGTTGCTTATAAAGAATGGCAGAGTAAAGGAGAGATGAGAGGTATAAGAGATTTAACAAATTCAATTCATCACGGTGCTGTAAAAAGAGTGCGACCAAAAATTATGACTGCTTCGGTTATCATTGCAGGCTTAATTCCAATTATGTGGAGCACCGGTACAGGCGCCGATGTGATGAAGAGAATTGCCGCACCAATGCTGGGGGGAGTTCTCACCTCAGTTTTGATGGAACTGGCAGTCTACCCGGTTATTTATTATTTGTGGAAATCTTATGAATTAAGAAAACAGTTCAGACTCGAAGGAAAATTGATAGAAAATTAAATAGAACTAATTCTAATAAACCCGGCACTTTATGCGGAATGACCTGAATGCATTAATTTTTAAGTAAGATATGACTATACAAAAAACGAATGATTCAAAAATGGAACCTTCAAAAATGAATAATACCATTAATACTGAAGACCGACAGGGATGACAGAAACTCCCAAAGTGGTTGACAACATAGTTGACAACCGACATGTAGGGTGGAATGCAGTTTGCCAGGTAAGAGAAGGAAAAATAGGCTCAAAGTTTATAAAAGATCCTGAAGATTATTCCAAAAACCTTACTGATGATTGGAAAACGTCTGCAGGTACAATGCAGCATTAGTTAATGTTGATAACGACAATATAGACACAATATATTTAATTAGAAAATCCATAATTTATTCTGCCAGCGGAGAACCAATATGATCGGAAACTTATTCATAACAGCATCACTTATAACAGGAATTTTTACTGTTATAATGTACTACTACACTTTCAAAGGATATACGAACACCCTTGTGCTTGCGCGCAGGGGTTATTATGCGATGACACTCTTCGCTGCCGGAGCAAGCGCAGTTCTGCTTTATTTTATCCTCACTCATCAGTACCAGTATAATTATGTTTTCGAATACAGCAGCAATGAGCTTTCGTTCGGACTGCTGCTTTCGTCTTTCTTTGCAGGACAGGAAGGAAGCTTTCTGCTATGGCTTTTATTTTCTGCAATTCTTGGTTTATTCCTTATAAGAAACCTTTCCGGCGATTCAGCACGGGAATCTTCTTTTATGATGGTCTACACTTTAATCGCAGTTTTCCTTGCTGTTCTGATCAGTCCTTTTCTTAAAAATCCATTCACCTCAATCTGGGCCGACCCAAATTATATGCAGTTGAAATATTTTAACTCATCATACCTGGGAATGCCGGATCTGCGGCGGTTCATAATGGCTGATAATACCGGGCAGCAGTTCCTGCAGACAGGTCCCCAGCTGCAGGCGGTTCTTGCTTCACTAAACATCCCTATCGATAAATTTCTTACCGCAGGGAAAGGTTTGAATCCCCTGCTTCAGAACTTCTGGATGCAGATCCATCCCCCTCTTCTGTTTGTCGGTTTCGCGATGACAGCCATCCCCTATTCATTCGCGATGTCGGCCATATTTAGAAGGGACTATAAGACGTGGGTCAGCAAATCGCTGCCATGGCTTTCTGTTTCAATGTCGGTGCTGGGACTCGCAATTATGATCGGCGGATACTGGGCTTACGGTGTACTTGGCTGGGGTGGTTTTTGGGGATGGGATCCGGTTGAGAATTCAAGTCTTGTTCCCTGGATAATAGGAATTGCTTTGTTACATACACTGATAATACAGAAAAATACTCAGTTAAAAGGCGGAAAAGGTAAATACATCAGAACAAACCTTGTTCTTTCTATTATGACATTCGTTTTTGTAATATACAGCACCTTCCTTACAAGAAGCGGTATCCTTTCTGAAGCTTCCGTTCATTCATTTGTGGCACCCGGAATGACCACATACCTTTTACTTCTCGGCTTCATCCTTACTTTTACAATCCTTGGTGTTGGCGGAGTAGCAGCCAGATGGAAAGACGTTAAAAGTCTCTCCGGCTCAGAAGAAAAATTCCTGAGCAGGGAGACCGGATTATTCTATGGTTCTGCACTAATGCTTGGTTCAGCTCTAATCATTATTCTCGGTACTTCATCTCCTATTTTCGGCAGCTCTGTTGATATCAGCTACTACACTACGATGAATTTTCCTCTCGCTATTTTTATGATGTTCATGATTGCTTTTACCCTGATACTGAGGTGGCGTTCTACCGATAAAAAAGAACTGATCCGTTTGACAGTGATCCATCTGGTAGTTGCCGGAGCTGCAGCAGCAGTGATTGCATTTGCAGCCGGAATGTCATCAATTTATTTTATAATATTTACATTAACAGCCTGCTTCGTAATTTCAACCAACATCAGCACAATTCTGAAAAGTCTGAAAATTAATTACCTGATCACAGGCGGTCAGATCGCACATATTGGAGTAGGTATCTTTCTTCTTGGAGTATTACTCTCAGGTAACTTTTCCGAATCAGAGCAGCTGACACTTCCAAAAGGAAAAGAAGTTAAAGCCTTAAACCATACTTTTGTTTTCACAGGTTATAACAGAATTACGGGCAGCGATAAATATTCCTTTGATGTTCAGATAAAAAGCAAAACCAGGACAGTAAAAGCCTCGCCGGTAATGTTTATATCCGGTTTCAATAATTCGCTTATGAGAGAACCTGATATCCTGCCGGGCTGGGGAAAAGATATTTATATATCACCCGTTGGTTATGATGAGAACGGCGTTGGAAGTGCCGGTCAAGGTAACTCCGGTGAAGTGCTCACGGTAGAAGCAAGCATCAAACGAAATATGGATCTGGTATGGTCGGGGGTGATACTGATTACTG
>DATFVA010000559.1:0-3435 GCA_035260565.1 Ignavibacteriaceae bacterium
TATGGACCTGCAAAAGTCGGTGGGGACTCCCATTCTCCTCCGTATAGAAATACCCCGCTGAATGCAGTTGGTTCATTAAGTTCTATCGTGAAATTTTTAACGGTATTATTACCATTATATCTTAACCTGATCCCCTGCCCAGTAAATCTTCGGATAATAAATTTTGTTTTATCAACACCATCTATTGTAATATAATTTTTTGATGACTCATTTAAAATTCCGTAACTGATAAGGGATTGACCATCAATAATTACCTTCCCATCATGGCCGCTTTCAGTACTCCTTGTAATGGTTATTGGGTTTCCGTTTGCTCCGGATGCACCCACTGTTAATGTCTCATTATAGACTGTGGAATTAGTTCCACCTGATATATAGATAAAATCTCCCGGCTGGATGGAACTCCAGTTTATTGCTGCAAAACTTTCCCAGGCATTTGCCCAGTTAGTTCCATTGTTGCTTCCGTTTGCATTTTTATCTATGTAATGATTGGCCCCGAATGCATAAAACATAAAACCGGAAAGGGCGAAGCCTATTCCGATTACCTTTAAGCGGAAATATGTACTCATAAGATTATTGTATTGTAATTTCAAAGTCTTTTCTCCCATCAATAATTTAACTAAAAGCTTAAAGTATTACCGTGCTCTATTTATTTTGTGATCTTTCAGACGCCTTATTATTTAAGCAATACCATTTTCTTTGTCTGTATGAATTTACCTGCCTGAATTCTGTAAAAGTATATTCCGCTGGGCAAACCTGAGGCATTAAATTCTAAGCTGTAGGATCCCGCTTCCTTTTCACCATCTGCCAGAATACTTACTTCCTGACCAATAGTATTATATACTACCAGCTTCACCGGGCTTCTTTCCGGGATACGGTATTCAATTTTTGTTGTAGGGTTGAATGGATTTGGATAATTCTGATCTAAATTATAGGAAAAGAGGTTAGATTTATTTTCATTGCTTTCGACATCAGTTACATTGTCAAAGGTTCCTTTGCTCCACAAAGTTGAGTTGTCTGAATCATAAACATGCCAGTACTCACTGTTAGGGTTCCACGAGACTGCATCTCCTGTTATGATATGATCAGATGAAAAGTTTAACACAACTAAGTCCGTCCAGGAATCAGGACCCTTTTGTAGTTCAGTTCCATGATTGTCAGATGTAAGATCAATATTTATCCATAACCGGGTATTATTTACCGTAGTCACTTTTGCCGTATCGTAATACCCAAGATTAAAATTAGAAAAACTAAAATCGGTTCCGGAAACAGGATCATCCGGAAAATATAAGGAAGCAGTGTCTAAATTGATCACCATGGTCGCTCCGCCAAGTTTCTGTCCTTCCAGATCAGTATTTACCTGGAGAACTACCTGGTAGTTCCTTCCATCGTTATTTAGCACTCTTACCCTTCCGTTTAGCTCAGTGGCGAAGGTGTCTGTCAATAAGAATAAAGTAAGAAAAAAGATAATTAGAATTTGCCTTTTCATTTCAGCCTCTGGTTTATTTACCGCATCGGATTATTAATTAGTTACCAGGAAATTGATTGAAATGCTTTTTTCAAAAATGAAACTGCTTGTTGAGGGTAGACCACCTGAAAGATGCAAGATATTCGCAGCCGGAATAATTGAATCAATGGAAGGCGGAACAGCAGGTCGGCTTCTTCCTTCCGGTTCATATCTGGTTTCATCTATCTGGAAGTTTGTCTTCAGGATAGATAAATAAGGTGTAAGAAAAAAAAGTTTAAAGTAGCTGTGAATTTTCAAGGTGGCTCCTCTAATTCACTAAGTTTAAGCATAAAGAACAATCTGGTAGTCTACAGCAAAATGTATACCTCTCCATAAAATTAGATTATTGCTAAATATGGATGCGTTGGATGGTTATTATTATCCCCTTTCAGTAAATTTTACAAGTTAATAACAAAGGAAAACGGGCTTGAATGCCCGTTTTCCCTTTGTAATTTTTACCTGTTCATTTCATCAGGATCATCTTTTTCGAAGTATTAAATGCTTTTGACTCGAGTCGGTATATATAAACACCTGAGGGGAGATTTGCGGCATTAAAGGTAAGGCTGTGACTTCCTGCCGTGTAGAAGTTATTCGCCAGCTCTTTGACAAGTTCCCCGAGAGTATTATATATATTTACTTTAACCTGCTGGTCTGACGGGAGGTCAAAGTTGATTGTTGTAGTCGGATTGAAAGGGTTCGGGTAATTCTGTGCCAGTTTGTATTCTGAAGGCATTTTGTTTCCATTTTCAACACCGGTCAAATTGTCGGAGCCTAAAATTTCCGCTTCCCATAATCCTGCGAACTGGCTTTCATTACAGCGTAATACTTCAAGTTTGACGTATCTTGCTTCAACAGGTGAAAAGGCATCTATTGACCATTCAAATGGGGCCGACGGCTTGTTGCTGACTACTTCAGCCCAATTCTTACCGTCATGTGAAGTCAGAACTGAATAGTTGTAGACCCTTCCATCGTTCCAGCGGTAAAACGAGAAACGGGTTTCATCGATGGTTTTCACATCCCCTAGATCGAATACTATTGAATCGGGCAGATTCACTACACCTCCCCATCTGGAATTAGAAGTGGTATCGGGATTTCCGTCAATAGCTTTCTGAGGGATCAAATTTTGATACCATTGTCCCTGCGCTTGCAGAATATCAAATTTCATTTTTTCTGTTGCATGATAATCTAAAGTTTTACTCGCTTGATTAATCAGATTTCCGGAGACGTCCTTTACATTATTGACTGTTAATTCATACCATGATCCGAGCATATGATCTGATGTACTTAAAATAACTTTGCTGCAGCCGCATAAAACAAATACTGTGTTTACTGTAATACCATTATTGATCGAATAGTTATTCTTATTGAGTATAGTCAACGAATCCATTTCCTCAGAAAAT
Organism: Ignavibacteriaceae bacterium; assembly: GCA_035260565.1. Taxonomy (GTDB): domain Bacteria; phylum Bacteroidota; class Ignavibacteria; order Ignavibacteriales; family Ignavibacteriaceae; genus DATFVA01. The sequence goes on from DATFVA010000559.1 coordinate 2,905, forward strand.
GTTACCAGTACTGTATTTGTTCCCGATAATGCTGTACCAGTTAACTCAGGGGGAGTAGTATCCCCGCCGCCTCCGATAGCTTCAGTCGAAAAATTCCATACAGGTCCTGCAGTCGTTGCTCCCTGGTTGTCTTTAGCTACTATCTTCCAGTAATATGTAGTGTTGGTATTTAACGTACCTGGGTCATAATTTGTACCCGACTGGTTGCCTGATACCAGCGGAGGATTATTTGCTGCGCCGAAGTAAACATCGTATGTCAGAGGGTCTCCGTTGGGATCTGAACCACTCCAGCTTAATGTGGAATTTATAGGCTGATTTAATGCTCCATTAGAAGGTCCTGGGTTTGTCGGTTGATTCGGTGGATTATTACCCCCGCCGCCAACTGGAAATTCAGCTGCACCTATATCCCATCCGTTGCCCTCCGGTCTTTGTAACCCCGTTATATCATGGTTATACCCCATTGAATTGAGGGCCGCTCCATGATCTACAGCATTGCTATTCCCATTCGGCATATACCCCGTTAACTGTGGG
>DATFVA010000560.1:0-5016 GCA_035260565.1 Ignavibacteriaceae bacterium
TTAAAGATTATAAAGTACATTTTTATTGATCAGCAATGATTAATCCGCTAAATTGCATTGACAATGCAGAAAATTTCTTTTACTAAGATGAATGGAGCAGGAAATGATTTTATCATTTTCGATAAAAACCTGTACCAAAATTTAGTTCTTTCTAAAGATTTGATTAAGGGATTGTCTGACAGGCATTATGGAATTGGTGCTGATGGGATTATAACAATTTCCGGTTCATCTGAATATGACTTTGAAATGGAATATTTTAATGCGGATGGATCAACGGGTTCTTTATGCGGAAATGGAGCCCGATGTGCGGTCAGTTATGCCGGTGAAATATTTTCATTGAAAAAAAAGGTTCGTTTTCTTTCAAATGGAGAGGAATATTCGGGAGAAATATTAAGCAGCAATAATATACGGTTTTACTTTAATCAGCCGAACAATCTGAAAATGAATTTTAAAGTAAAAGCATCCGGACAACTAATCAACGCTGATTACATTGATACCGGATCTCCCCATGTTGTTATTGATATTAAAGAAATTTTGAAATATCCGGGAAAACCGGCTTCCGGATATTCTGAATTAAATGAAGTCCCGGTTTTTGAAATCGGAAGGGAAATAAGATTTCTTCCGGAGTTTAAACCCGGCGGCACTAATGTCAACTTTATTAACGTGAAAAATGGAATGCTGGAAATCAGGACGTATGAGCGGGGTGTTGAAAATGAAACGCTGTCCTGTGGTACAGGATCAGCTGCAGCAGCTTTAGTTAGTTGTTTTAAAAAGAAACTTAATCCCCCGGTTGTTCTTTCTACACGGGGCGGAGACGAATTAATAGTTGATTTTAAATTTGAAGATGAAAAGGTAAAAGAATTATCTTTGACAGGCCCGGTTATTACTTCTTTTACCGGAGAGTTTTTGCTAAATAAATATCTAAAAACGTCTGGAGCGTAAATGCCTAAAGTTATTTTCACAATTGATTATGAAATTCCTTCTGAAAAGAAAGAAGATTATCTGTCCGTTATTAAGGAATTAAAAAATCTTCTAAGCCCGGAAGGACTTGAGAATTATTCGGTTTATGAGACAAAAGGTAAAAGTCATCATTTCCGGGAGCAGTATACATTTAATTCTGTTGAAGCTTATGAAGCATTCGATGATGATCAGAATGAACGAATAAATATTCTTATTAATAAACTGAATGATTTGACCGTAGGTGGAACTACTAAATATACTACACTTTACGAGCTGCTTGCTAACAATTCTCAGTAATTTAAGCGGCTTCTAAAGCCGCTTTACTTTTTCCAGAGGTACCAGGGTGTTGACACTGCCTGAAAATCTTTAATTCCTAATGACTATCGTATGACCCCATCATTAAATGCCTTTTCGGATATGTCACAAAAAAATTATTATTTTAACTATACTTAAAAATAAATACTTATTGCAGATGGCATTTCATGAATAAATCCCTTCATCGTATTTATATAGTCCTTTTTATAATTGTCGGAGCAGGGGTCACCATTTTACTGGCAGTGAACGGCTACCAGTATTATAGCACACCCCTCGAGGAAAGGTTTTTTCAGTCTCAAAATGATCTGCTTAAGCCGAGCGGCGTGTGGGGACATGGATTCGGGATAATCGGAAGCCTGATGATGATAGCAGGTGTTGCGATTTATATGATCAGGAAACGGGTAAGAAGGTTTTTTAATATTGGTTTCCTTACACATTGGCTTGAGTTTCATATATTCCTCTGTACAGTAGGCCCTATCCTTGTCCTTTATCATACTGCATTTAAGTTTGGAGGAATCGTTGCCGTCAGCTTCTGGAGTATGGTCGCCGTGGTAGCCAGCGGAGTTGCAGGCCGGTTCATATACGTGCAGATCCCGCGAACTATCCAGGGTAAGGAGCTCAGCTTCAGCGAATTGAATTTAATGAATGAAGATTTGACGCAAAGGCTGAAATCTGAGTACTCTATTAACGGTAATATAATTGCCCGGCTGGAGAAACATTCTCAAACTGATAAATATAAGCGGGTTGGCTTTGGAACGAGTTTTGTTATGATGGTTCAGGACTACTTCGGAACCCGTTCGGTGCTGGCTCAGATCAAACGGGAATTGAGGCACCTTAATCTGAGAACTGAGAGAGAAAAAGAGATTTTAAGAATTTCCCGCTCAAAACTGGTGCTTTCACGTAAAATCGGTATGCTGAGAACTACTCAAAAACTCTTCAGATACTGGCATATAGTGCATTTGCCTTTTGCAATTACGATGTTTGTAATAATGTTCATACATATTGTTGTGACAATCGTTTTCGGCTACAAATGGATTTTTTAGGAGAAAATATTGAAATTTAAAATTGCTTATTTGTACATTTTATTAGGTCTCGGTGTTGTTATAACTCTTTTCATACTCGCAGGGCGCAAAAATGATAGTCCCAAAACCTCCGCGGGAAATATCGAGAACCAGCAGATACCCGATGATGATGTTCACAAGGGGATGCAGAATCCTATGAGCGGTGGGAATCCCTCCAAGGGTAATGTTTCTCAGGAGGTGTACCAGAAAATGGATCGGCTGAAAAAAGAAGTTGAAGCTAATCCTAAGGACACTGTAAAGATGAGAGAGTACGCGGATTTTATGGCCGCAGCACACAGCCCTGAAGAAGCAATTACATACTATGAAAAAATTCTGAAGATTAATCCCGGAAGGAATGATATCCTTTTCGATCTGTCCATGATCTGGTTCACCAAACAAGATTACGATAAAGCTGAAGGATATACTGATGAGATATTAAAAAATGATAAAGCTAATACACAGGCTATGTACAACCTCGGTGCAATAGCCGCCAGTAAGGGGGAAAAAGAGAGAGCAAAGGAAATCTGGACTAAACTGGTTTCTTTATATCCTGGGGATGAAGCAGCGGAGCTTGCAAAATCCTCCCTGGAAAAACTGTAGATTTTGGCCGCCCCGGAACTGGTTGCTGTCACGATTTTTTGAACCCAATAAATTGTGACACTAATAAGTCAGGTGTGACACTAACATCTTATTACATACTTGAGTGCAATGGAAGTTTTGCTTGAAAATATTGCGGCTTATTCGATCATCCTTACTTTAATGTTTATAGTAGTATTTTTCTATCTCAGGAGCTACAGAAAAAGAACAAAGGTAACTACACAAAAAATAGAGAGAGCTAAAGAACTCGGCTTTCACGAACCTGTTTCACTTCACCCTGTTGTAGACCTTGAAACCTGTATTGGGAGCGGAGCTTGTATTTCTGCCTGTCCCGAAAAAGATATACTGGGTTTGGTACGCGGTCAGGCTCATACAATAAATGCTTCAAGATGTGTAGGCCACGGAGCCTGCTTCCATGCCTGTCCCGTGCAGGCGATTACACTTTGTATTGGAACTGAAAAGAGGGGAGTGGATCTTCCCCACGTAAGTCCTGAATTTGAAACCAATATTCCCGGTATATTCATTGCAGGTGAACTGGGAGGAATGGGATTAATAAAAAATGCAGTCGAACAGGGTAAACAGGCAGTTGGTTACCTTTCTAAAAAAATAAAAAATAACCATAAGGCACAGTATGATGTGGCAATCATAGGGGCCGGACCAGCAGGAATTTCAGCTACTCTTTCAGCTGCCAAAGCGGGACTGCGTTATATTACCCTTGAACAGGACAGTCTCGGCGGGACAGTCTTCAACTTTCCCCGTGCAAAAGTAGTAATGACATCCTCAATGGAGCTTCCATTATATGGAAAAGTCAAATTATCGGAAACATCCAAATCAGATCTGCTGAACCTATGGATGGAGGCTATCACAAAAAACAATATAAAGATAAATGAACAGGAAAAAGTTATTGATGTTGAAAAAGAAGGGGATATCTTTAGAATAAAAACCTCTAAAAGCGAGTACTCTTCCAAAACTATCCTGCTCTCAATAGGAAGGCGGGGTTCTCCCAGGAAACTTGGAGTGTCAGGGGAGAATAAAGAAAAAGTCGCATATCGTTTGCTTGAGCCTGAACTGATTCATAATAAAAAGGTGCTTGTTGTGGGAGGCGGGGATTCTGCAGTTGAGAATGCTCTTCTGCTTGCAGATGAGGGTAATGAAGTTACGTTGAGCTACAGGAATGATTCTTTTTCAAGATTAAAACCAAAAAACCTCGAGAGAGTCGGAAGAGCAATTCAGGAAAGAGATGTCAGGGTGATCTTAAGTTCGAATGTCAGGGAGATAAAAGACGATTCGGTTGTGCTTGCTCTTGCAGGGGAAGAGAATTTTATAAGTCTGCAGAATGATCTTGTTTATATATTTGCCGGGGGAGAACTCCCGACCAAGTTTCTTGAAAAGATAGGGATACGCATAACTAAAAAGTTCGGTGAAGTAGTCCTGAAGCACGAAAACTGATTCACCCCGGGTATCGGCAGTTTAGTTAGTAGTCAGCAACAATTGTGGGAATCTATCTGTTGAATAATTCAACTGTACGAAAAATATTCCAGCTGATATGTAAAATATTGGTAGGATTTACATTCTTCCTTTCACCGCTCTATGCCCAGATCTCGCCGGGAGACCTTACCACTGCACACGCTAAATATGAAGGAATAAGTAATTGCACAAAGTGCCATGTTTTGGGAAAACAGGTGCAGGCATCAAAGTGTCTGGATTGCCATACAGAAATTAAAAAACTAATTGACGCTGACCGCGGCTACCATTCAGGCAGTGATGTTAAAGGTAAAAACTGCTGGGACTGTCATAGCGAGCATCACGGCAGAAATTTCAGAATAGTAAATTTTAAGAGAGACGGGTTCGATCACGCAAAGGCTGGTTATACATTAACAGGAAAACATGCGGGGCTTAAATGCGATGACTGCCATAAGCCTGCCTTTATCCGTATGCACGAAGTCATCAGCAGGAAGAATTCTTTGCTGGGCCTAAATCAGGCTTGCAAAGACTGTCATGAAGACATACATAAAGGAGCGGTAGGTGATCAGTGTCAGACATGTCATAACACTTCTTCATTCAAAGCAGTTAGTAATTATGA
>DATFVA010000561.1:0-2564 GCA_035260565.1 Ignavibacteriaceae bacterium
GAAAAGATAGAAATTAATGATGGTGATAATTTTGGTACTCTCCACGATAGGATGAGTGAGCTTGGAGCTGAAGTTGTACTGAAAACCGTTGAAATGGTTGAGTCCGGTAATTTTTCTTTAATGGAACAGGATGGCTCAAAAGCTTCACCTGCTCCGAAGATTACTAAGGAAATTCAGGAAATCGGCTGGAATAGACCGGCTATAGAAATTCATAATCTCATCAGAGGGCTATCTCCTTACCCGGGAGCGTTTTTCTACCATAATGAAAAGTTAATTAAAGTATATACATCAAGGTTATCCGAAGTAAAATTAAATCCCGGTGAAATAAAACAAACCAAAACTGATTTATATATCGGCTGCAGTGAAGGTACATTACAAATTCTTGAACTCCAGCAGGAGGGCAAAAAAAGAATGCATACTGAAGAATTTCTCAGAGGTTATATTTTTTAGCATCAGGAAAAATAGATTTCACTTATCTCACATTTCCCTCTATTGTAAAGTCACCGGTCCCCACTCTTCTGCTTTAAATCAGTTCGGGATGCCCCGCCTGGCAGGTTGATTTTTTCAAATAAATTAACTGTTTTTTATCTTGCCTCACTAAATTTGCTTTAATCATTCACTACATTTAGTTATTATTATTTTTTCACTTTATCAATTTAACTTTTTAGGTCCCGGGAGCATAGTTATGTTTAAAAATGCAGGATAAAATAAATGGAATTTAATAACAGTATTCTTGATACAATCGGCAACACTCCGTTAATCAAACTTAATAAGGTTAACCGGGGATTAAAACCTCAGATCTTCGCGAAACTTGAATCGGCTAACCCTGGTGGAAGCGTTAAAGACCGTATCGGCTATTCAATGATTGAAGCCGCTGAAAAGAATGGCGAACTGAAACCCGGCGGGACTATTATTGAAGCTACCAGCGGAAACACCGGTATCGGTCTTGCTTTAACAGCCGCAGTTAAAAGCTACAAGACAATCTTTGTTGTTACGGATAAAGTAAGCTCTGAGAAGATAAATTATCTGCGGGCACTGGGGAGTGAAGTAATTGTTGTATCAAATGCTGTTGAACCTGATAGTCCCGAGTATTATGTTAATGTAGCTAAACGTATCCACAAGGAAACTCCTAATTCAATATTCGCTTACCAGTATTCCAATCCTGCAAATCCTGAAATACATTACAGGACAACCGGTCCCGAGATATGGAGACAGACAGACGGAAAAATAACTCACCTTGTTTCAAGTATCGGTACCGGCGGAACGATAAGCGGAACAGGCAGATTTCTGAAAGAAAAAAATCCGCAAATAAAAGTAATCGGTGCAGATCCTCTCGGCTCGATATTCAGGACGTACAAAGAAACGGGTGAGATCATTAAAGGAACTCCCTACCTTGTTGAGGGAATAGGCCAGGACTGTCTCCCGGAGAATGTTCATTTTCAATATATAGATAAAATCATAAACATAAGCGACAGGGAATCATTTGCAGCTGCGAGAAGATTGACGAAGGAAGAAGGAATATTCTGCGGAGGAAGTACGGGAACTATACTTCACGTAACGTTGGAAATTGCAAAGGATTTAAGTGAAGATGATGTGATTGTTTTTTTCGTGTGTGATACAGGTGAACGGTATCTCTCAAAGGTCCATAATGTAGAATGGCTTAGAGTAAACCAGATGCTGGATAAGGAAATTAAAACTTTGCGTGATATATCCGAGGTGAAAAAATCGAAAGGTAATGAAGATATAGTTTATGTTAAATCTGATGCCACTGTTAAGGATGCCCTTGAACTTGTAACTAAGAAAGGATATTCAAATATACCTGTAATGCTTAACCGGCGGGCAATTGGCTGCATAAGGGAAAATCAGCTGATGGGAAAATTACTGAATAACAAAGATCTTCTTGAAGCCTCGGTTCAGGATGTAATGGAAGAATGCGTACCGGTGCTCGATGCAAAAACAGAGATCAATAAAGTGAAAGAAGTTCTCAAAGAAAATTCCGCTGTGCTGGTTAGTGATTTCGGAAGGATAACGGATATAATCACCCGTTATGATTTAATCAACTTTGATAATTCTAAATAACTAAATCGCAAATTCACTAAATTTGCTAATTCGAAAATTCTAAAAACTCAGGAGCAAATAATGGGTTTTTCAACAGATGCAATACACGCAGGTCAATCACCGGATCCCGTTACCGGAGCTGTAATTACACCTATCTACCAGACATCAACTTATGCCCAGGAAGAGCTTGGAAAAAATAAAGGATTTGAATATGGCAGGACTCACAACCTGACAAGGCAGTCCCTTGAGAAAAACGTTGCTGCTCTTGAAAAAGGAAAATATGGAATTGCTTTCTCTTCCGGACTGGCAGCCACTCATGCTTTAACCACTCTGGTAAAATCTGGGGACCATATAGTTGTCTCCCATAATGTCTACGGCGGTACATACAGGCTTTTTGAATTAATAATGAAGGATTTCGGATTGGAGTTTTCCTGGGTAAATACTTCGGATTTGAAAAATATTGAGAACGCCATTAAGGAAAACACTAAAATGGTTTTCATCGAAAC
>DATFVA010000562.1:0-2339 GCA_035260565.1 Ignavibacteriaceae bacterium
CCGCTGATATATTTAATCATTTTACCGTTTTCTTTCTCCACTTTTATCACCTTGCTTTCTTTTGTTTGTGCGGCCGCAGTTTTATACACGGAAAAAATCATAGCAATGGATATAATTGTGCCGACTATTAAGAATATTAAATGGTTGGATCTTTTCATAATTCATCCTGATTTAGCCAGAATGAAAATTAAGTATAAAGATAGGTCAGAGCGTGATAGTTAGATCACAAGGGATTAAAGGCGAACTTGCCTGAAGGATTATGAAAGCGATTCAGGCGAACCTGCCAAAAGCGATTCAGGCGAACCCGCCTGCCGGCGAGGCAGGTCGCTGTACAGGGGTTTTAGTAAGCGATTCAGCGAATCGCTTTACAGGCTCCAACTCTCATTAGCGCCAGCGTGAGTTGACTTTTAAACGGCGATATTTCTGGGTTTCATACGAATAAGCAGGGAAAGATCTCTGGAAGCGATTATTCTCTTTCCCTGGTATTTGTATACAAGAACGAGCGTCTCATCGAATGGTGAGCCGTCGTCTTTGAAGATAGGGAGTATATTATTTAACGGGACAACTTCTTTTTGTACCTGAACGAAATTTTTAGTCTCTAAATAATCTAATAGATTCGTAAACTTTTTTATTTTTTCAAAGAATCTGTTTTCGTCAACCGGAACAATAATCTCATCAGTATTAAAAACTACGTTGAAATACCAGAAATGATTAATCTTATAATGAACTTTTATGAACGAGCAGCATTCAGTAATAAAAGTTTCAATGTCTGTTATTTTACCATCAGATATTTTCTGAATTATTTCTTTATCTTCTTCATCAAAATACATAGCTGCCGCCTCTCATTTTTTCTCCTTAAAGTGCAATCGAAATGCCAATGGATTTTCCCGTATTACCCGCCAAATAAAAAGTATCCTGCTTCAAATGTTGACGTTTATGCCATATTTGACGCAAAAGATTATGTGAATCCAACCTATTTAATAAAGTAAAAAAGACGGTATAAAATATGATTTACATTAATTAAACTGGTTTTGCATATGAGAAAAATAAAAATCGCACTTGGCTTTATAATTCCCGATATTGGCGGGATTGCAGCCGTTTCCATTCCCCTGGCTTTATTCCTGTCATTTACTAATTTTTTTGCTGACACTTCAGGCCTGACCCCATTAATGATTGCTTTTCTATTATTGATCCTCCTATCGCTTTTTATTCTGCCGTTCCGGCTGATGCTGATTGGAGCTGATTTACTTAATATAGAACTTGATAAATACGGGATATATTCAGTGGCGATTATAGGCGGATTAACAGGCGGGTGCCTTTTTTATTTTATTGTGCTATCCCGTTTTTCACTTGAATGGGTTGAGATGCTGGATTATGCTTTGTTCGGGGTTATCCAGAGTATAATCGTACAGATTATATATAATTTTATTCCCGTGAATTGGAAACTTCAGCCGGCGGAATGAAGCCAAATCCGTATAATCTGTTGTTAGTTTGTTAAACCGTTAAAACGGTTTCCAAATTATGCTATTTGGTTTCCTTCACCGGGTTGGAAACCCGGTGTTAATATCATGCTTGAAGAATAAACTTTCTCCCTCTGGAAACCGGTGTCAACACACCTATAGTTTAACCCTGGCCATTTTATTCAGGATTGATTGTGTGTTACTAAGGTAAAGTTTGCGAATAAGGTTTTCCTTCCGAAGAATTATTTATAAACCTTATTTATTTCTTATGACTTTAGTAACCCAAACTTAATCTAAGTGAATCCCAAGCTTATTACCCTATTTTTGCGGAACTCTGTGTGAATCAATTCGATCTGTTTAATGCGTGTTCTATTTCCTGTATTGGAAGCTGAACCTTGAATCTTTCCATTTTCCTGTTGAAGTTTCAAGTGACTTCTCTATAAATAACACTTCATTAAGATTGTTTACAAGTACGACTGTGGATGATCTGGTCCCATACCTCTCACTTTTAATAAAAACAGGTGACACAGCTCTTTCCAGTTCAATACTTAATCCTGTATCAGGAAGCTGACTGTCGGGAGCTTCTCTGTCATCCGATAGTATCCCGAATAAATTATCAGCCGAAATATTTTTCTTCGAAATTTCATCCAGGAAAGCTGCTTTGCTTATAACAACCTTCGGCCAGGGAGTATCCAGAAGGTGATTACTTATTCCATATACACCCGAAGGAAGCTGTCTCAATTCTTTTGTCTGATTCGAAAAATAGTATAAAGTATCCATATCGGAAAAAATAAGATTATACCCATTGTAATCGCCTGCATTCTCTGATAGTGCATAACCGTATTTAACAGGTGAGATCTCAGAAACAAGAAAGTTCAG
>DATFVA010000563.1:0-3833 GCA_035260565.1 Ignavibacteriaceae bacterium
TCCCTAAAATCACTTGAGTAACAACATCTTCTTCGAACTGACATAATTATTAGCACGAATTTGATATATGTATACGCCGCTTGCCAGATTGGAAGCATCGAAATTGACGGAGGTGGTTATTCTACTTTTCTCCCTGAAGCATTTGATGAATCAAAACCTTTACTTCTTGAAAGAATTTGATAAATCAAATTCCTACATTATTCATAAATTATTTTCATTTCGGAATTGATTATATTCATTTATGAAAAATCACGATAATTATTATTATACATCTTTTAATTTATCTGAAATAAGTTTCAAAATATTTGCAACAAAAAAAGGTGTGCACAGGGTTTATATGAATGATAAAAAGGTGACTTCAAAATTTGAGCATGCCATAACACTTCAGCCCGACGATCCATATCTTTTTAATATTTATATTCAGTTTGAAGAATACTTTAAGCGTGAAAGGAAAAAATTTGATATTCCACTTGATATTACAGGGACAGATTTTCAGATAAATGTCTGGAAAGAGCTGTCAAAAATTCCATACGGGAAAGTATTGTCATATAAAGAGATCGCTGAGAAGGTTGGAGGTCTGAATTATGTGAGGGCAGTAGGGAGGGCTAACGGCCGGAACCCGGTCCCAATTATTATTCCATGCCACAGGGTTATAGAAACGAACGGTAAATTGGGAGGCTATTCAGGGGGAACGGGGATCAAGGAAAAGCTTCTTGAGCTTGAAGGGAGTTTAAGTATGGAACTCTTTCAATAAAAAACCCGGAACTCACATCCCGGGTCAGAATCAAATTTTAACATAGAAAATTATCAGGCAAATAATTCTATATCCACTTCGGAATCATCTTCGTAATCGTCATCAAAGAACATCTGTCCATTTTTAGTCATAAGTATTTCATTCATTTCATCCTGGAAGAAAAATTTATGTTCACCGAATGCAGGCATTAGTTCGTTATACCAGGAAACATTTGGATCATATTTCGCAAAGAAGGGACGTTTACACCACTCAGGATTCCGTGCCTGAAGAAGAGTAAGTACAAAGACTTTTTCTCCTCTCACTTCGGCTATACCTTCAATTGCAACTTTTCCGGGCAGCGACGACATAGATGGTCCACGAACAGTTCTGCTAAGTCCGGAAACCTGCACATAGGCTTCGCGGAAAATATTATATGCTCTTTCGAGCGGTATTTCGAAATAATTCTTTGCGCCTGTATTTCTTTCGACGAAGAAATAATAGGGAATGCACCCGAGATTAACCTGGTCTTTCCACATTTTTGCCCATACGGAGGGATCATCGTTAATATGCTTAATCAGGGGTGATTGAGTTCTAATCTGTGCGCCTGTATTCCTTATCCTACGGATTGCTTCGCGGGAAACATCGGTAGACAATTCTTTCCAGTGATTATAATGACCCATAATGGCGAGGTGCTTTCCGGAATTTACCACTCTTTCAAAGAGTTCAAGCAGTCCATCAGCATCTTTATCTGTTACATATTTATAAGGCCAGTATGCGACGGATTTAGTTCCTATTCTTATCGACTGTATATGTTCAAATTCAGGCTGCAGAAGAGGTTCGATGTAGGCTTTAATATTATTCAGGCCCATGATCATCGGGTCACCTCCTGTAAGCAGGATATCCGAAACTTCTTTGTGTCCTTTAAGGTAATGTTGAAATCTTTTTGATTCATCTGTAGCGAACCGCAGGTCATTCATACCTACAAACTGTGCCCATCTGAAACAGAATGTACAGTAGGCATGACAAGTTTGACCGCTTGAAGGAAAGATAAGGACGGTTTCCCTGTATTTATGCTGAACGCCGGGTACAGCTTCGTCATTCAGTTTGGGGACATTTTCATTCATTTGTCCTGCAGGGTGAGGATTAAGCTCGAGCCTCAAATCGTCAACAACTTCTTTAAGTTCAGCATGTGACAAATTGCGATTTAATGCATCTGCCATTCTTGTAAATTGATCGTCAGTGAGCATATCTTTCTGCAGAAATGTCAACTGGTAGATAGGATCATCCGGAACATTATTCCAATCAATTAATTCTTCTACAACATAGTTATTTGTTCTGAAGGGAAGTACTTGTGATACAACTTTCAAAACAAACTTTTCATCTCTGTTCAGGATTTTAAGTTGAGGGATGCTGTCTATATCCTTCAGACCGTAGAATTTCATTTTTCTGGGGGTTATCATGATAACATTCCTCCGGCTTATGGATGAATAATTTATGAGTAATTAGATTTTGTTGTGTACTTGTTAAAACAAGTGAATATCAGGAAAAGTCAGAAACAAGACCGATTTTCGTGATTTGGTAGTATTTGATAAGATAAAAAAAATTCCTTCTTTGTCAAGGATATTCTGCTGAGCGAGGAAAGTTTTGAAGAGATGAAAAAGCGGCGAAAATACCGCTTATTTTCATCTATTTAAGATCAGTTACTTTGCTGATATCGTCGATCTTCACAAATTTTTCATTGAATTTGTAAGAGCCTTTGCTCGTTTTAACTGTTTTAATAAGTTTTACGCTTATTCCTTCAGTTTTTTTCTTTGCTTTGGCTTTATCTGCGAAACTTTGTTGTTTGGCCATTTATATCTCCTAATAATTAAAGGGAGACAAATATAGAAAATACAATTCTTAAAAAAAAGGGGGGGAAAGGAAATCTTTGATGCCTTATATAAAGTAAGCAGTTACGTAATTAAAAAAAGGCTATATATTATATATAAATGGTTCACTTTCATATGGGAGCACTTTAAATCACATCTTTAAAAATAGCTGAAGTAATTTTTTCAAGATCAGGAGGAGATATCCTGATCTGCATTCCTCTAATCCCTGCACTAATATATATAAATTCAAATATTTGTGATGTTTCTTCAATTATTACAGGATAATTTTTCTTCATTCCAATGGGAGAGCAGCCTCCGCGTATATACCCGGTCAGCGGCAGAAGTTCATTTAATTTAATCATCTCTATTTTTTTGCTTCTACTGGCGATAGCGGCTTTTTTCAGGTTCAGCTCCTGATTGACCGGAATGCAGAAGACAAATATTTCATTTTGATCGTTCCTGGTGACCAAAGTTTTAAATACCGTTTCTTCAGCTGCATTTATCTTGTGAGCAACAGAGGTTCCGCTTAAATCATTTTCATCCACATCATAGTCAAAGGTTTTATGCGGTATTTTTTGGGCTTCAAGAATGCGGACTGCATTGGTTTTATTCATAATCTAAAAGACCGATTTCAATTCATCGTAGCTAAGATTATAATCTTCTGAGTTTATCAGAAATTTTGTATAAGGATGTTTTGGTGAATTAAAGATATCCTCTGTGTTTCCTTTTTCAACCTGACGGCCTCTGTATATAATAATTATCTCATCACATAATTTTCTAAGGATTCTAAGATTATGAGCTATGCATATCAGCGTAATATTAAATTCATTTTTTATTTTCAAAAAGAGGTTTAATAAATTCAATTGAGATTCAGGATCCTGGGCCGAAAAGGGTTCATCCAAAATTAATAGTTCGGGTTCTGCCGCAAGCAACCTTGCTAAGGCTGCTCTCTGCTGTTCACCGCCGCTTAATTCAGATCCCTTTCGTCCCCATAAATCTTCAGCAAAGTTCAAAGAACGGAAAAGATCGTTCCTTATGTTAACCATTTCCTTTTTACCGGACCTCAATCTGACAGCTTCATCCACCATATCAGAAACTTTCCGGAAAGGATTCAGTATCTCTCCATTATTCTGAAATAATATCTGTACCGGATGAATTTTTTTATTGTCCTGTTTTATGTTATGATTGAAAATGATTTCCCCGGCGACCGGTCTGAGTATTCCGGCAAGGAG
>DATFVA010000564.1:0-4250 GCA_035260565.1 Ignavibacteriaceae bacterium
TGCCTATACACAGCAGCAGACAAATCGGGACAGCTCAAACACGCAGAAGCTATTTTTCTTCGTTCATCGGCTGTGAGGAATTCAAAATAATAGAAGGGAAGTTCCATTAATTTTTTTGATAAAACTTAAATTATATTTGTATTCTAAGTTTAATTAGGGAGTTACTGCTTAAACTGATATTCTCATTTAGTTCAGAATAGTTTCCTGAAATAATCCAACAGTTTATTCCTGTTGGCCCGGGAAATTTCTCTTCCCTGGATGGGGAATCCTTCTGTATCGCGGGCATGTTTTCTAAGCTGGTGGACATTCAGTTTTTCCAGCTCTTCAAGTGAGACTGCTTCAACCGGTCTTTCAGGTTTTATTTCTTTTTTACCCGCCTCTTTTTCGAGTTTGATCCCGAGTGCTTCTCTTCTCAACTGTTCAAGGTGATCAGAGGTACCGGTAAATAAATTTTCACTGACCGGAGATTCTTTTATTTCAGTGATCTTTCTATCTGAACTTTTTTTCCCGGGGATCTCTTTTTTAACTTTCTCCTGCGGTTCTTCTTTCTTTGCAGGAGGCTGCACTGCTTCTTTTTTTGTTTCTGCCTGAGATTCTTCTTTCGGCTGCGCTTTACCAACTTCTTTAGTTTTTAATTCCGGATCTTTCTTTGCGGCCGGTTTTTCAGGCTGCTGAGGATTATTTATTTCAGGACCTTCGTCATCATCATTTATCTCCGGGATCATAAAAACCATCTGTGAATCCGGCTGAGGAATAACGTGAATAGATACAAGCTGGCCGACTCTTTTTGCTGCTTCTGCTCCTGCATCAACCGAGGCTTTAACAGCTGCAACATCTCCGACAACTTTAATTGTTACGAGTGCAGGGTTAGTTACTTCTTTACCAATAAGAGTAACGTTTGATGTCTTAACCATGGCATCTGCAGCAACAATAGCGGCAACGAGGCCACGGGTCTCAACCAAACCTAATGCTTTAGGCATATTTTACTTTCTTTTCGGCAGTATTGATTCTACTTCAGTATGCGGACGCGGAATTACATGAACTGAGACTAGTTCACCGACTCTCTGGGCGGCTGCTGCACCGGCATCAGTAGCTGCCTTAACAGCACCTACATCCCCTCTAACCATCACCGTTACATACCCGCCTCCGATAGTTTCTTTTCCAAGCAATTCTACTTTAGCGGCTTTAACCATTGCATCAGCAGCTTCGATGGCTCCGACTAACCCCTTGGTTTCGATCATTCCCAGTGCATCAAGTGACATAAACGTGCTCCCAATATTGAATTTATGATGTCCGAAAATAGCTTATCAGCAAATAAATGTCAATTTAAAGTATTCAGGTATTCCTGTAAAATTATTGCAGCAGAATTACTATCGAGCAGACCCTTATTTCTTCTCTTCGATTTTTTTGTCACCGATTCAAGTATTTTCTCCTGCGCCATCACGGATGTATATCTTTCATCCCAGAAAATAATATCAATTTTAAATTTCTTTACCAGTTCCCTGGAGAATTTTTCTACTTTGACGGCGACTTCTGATTTAGTTCCGTTGTCGTCCATCGGGTATCCTAAAATTATCTTCTCAACATTTTTTTCTTCAATGATCTTCTTAAAATCATTCCAGAAATTCTGATCGTTATTCAGTGTTTTATATGGATAAGCAAAAATCCTTAAAGGATCACTTAAGGCAAGTCCAATTCTCTTTGATCCGAAATCTATGGCCAAAACCCTGGAAGGTTCATCAAAATGATCTCCGGGCATCAGGATCCCTCAAACCTTTCAACAGAGTAAATACCTTTGAGCTTTTTAAGTCTTTCTATTATCCTTGAAAGATGCTCCAGGTTATGAACATAAAGGGTCACGCTGCCCTCAAAGGTTGAATCACTTGTATTTATATTAATTGATTTAATATTTGTATTCTGATATGCCACAATTGCATGAGAAATTTCATTTAATAACCCGGGTGAATCCTCACCCATAACAGTAAGTCCTGCCACGAATAATGTACCTTCTCCTTCCGGCCATTGAACTGGTATCAGTTTGCTGGGATCATTTTCAGATATACGGATCAGGTTCGGACAAGTCTTCCGGTGAACCTTTATCCCTTCCCCGATTGTTATATAACCTATAACGGGATCACCGGGAATCGGATTGCAGCATTTGGCATAAGAGTAAAGGATCCTGGTTTTCTTGCCTTCAACAAGGACACCGCCAATATCACGTCTTGCAGTCTTTGCAAAATCTTCAAACTCAAGCGCGGGAGCAATCTCTCTCTTCTCTTCTTTAGATTTGGTGGCAGTCAGGACTTCATCAAGGTTAACTTTTCCCTGTGCAATTGATTTGAAGAAAGTCCTTGCATTTTCAAATTTTAAGTCAGATGTAAGCTTCGTGAGATCATCCGGGGTGAAAGATAATTTCATCTTTTTAATTTTTTTATCCCAGATCTCCTTGCCGCCTTTGACTATATCATCTTCCTCTTTATTGATCCATTTACGGACGGCCGATTTGGCTTTATGAGTAACTACAAACTTCACCCAGTTCTTATTCGGATGCTGATTTTTTGAGGTAATGATCTCAAGCTGGTCGCCGCTGTGAAGGATTGTATCAAGGGGAACAATCCTGCCGTTAACCTTTGCTCCGATACAGTGAAAACCGACTTTTGAATGGATTTCAAAAGCAAAATCCACAGGAGTTGAATGGATTGGCAGACGCCTCAAATCTCCTTTTGGTGTAAATACGTAAATCTCGTCCTGGTAAAGGTTTAGCTTGAAGCTTTCAAGTAAATCTTTCCTGGCTTCATCTCTTGAGGCATTCTCAAAAATATCTCTAATCCAGTTTACCCAATTTTCAAGATCTTTATCGCTGGCTGATTTATTTTCCTTGTACCGCCAGTGGGCTGCCACACCTTTTTCAGCCACTTCATGCATTTTTCCTGTCCTGATCTGAACTTCCACAAGGCGGCCTTCAGGACCAACAACTGTTGTATGGATAGACTGATAATTATTTGTTTTAGGGATGGAAATATAATCTTTGAACCTGTCAGGTACAGGGAGGTAAATCTGGTTTACAATTCCAAGGGTAGTATAACATTCATTTGCATTTTCCGTATCGAGGATTACCCTGATAGCGAAAAGGTCATATATTTCTTCAAATGGTTTATTCCTACGGACCATCTTTCTGTATATGGAATAAAGGTGTTTAGGTCTGCCGCTCACCTCGTATTTGAACTTGTACTCATCGAGCTTCTCAAGTATCGGTTCGGTAAACTTCTTAATATAGGATTCGCGTTCCTTCCTTTTATTTTTCACCTTATCCACAAGCTCTTCATAAGCTTCCCTGTTAAGGTATTTAAACGACAAATCCTCAAGTTCCCACTTAATCCTTCCAAGACCAAACCTGTGTGCGAAGGGAGCATATATCTCAAGAGTTTCCTGTGCAATCCGCCGCTGTTTATCGGGGTTAACAAACTCAAGGGTTCTCATATTGTGCAGCCTGTCAGCGAATTTAACCAGGATCACCCTGACATCCTTAACCATTGAGAGGAGCAGCTTCCTGTAGTTTTCCGCAACGGTGATCTCCTGTCCCTTAAATATTCCGCTAATTTTAGTAACGCCGTCAACTATCTCTGCCACCTCTTTCCCGAACTCTTTCGAAAGGAGGTCAAGGTTGAGTTCAGTATCTTCCACCACATCGTGGAGCAAGGTACTGGCGATAGTTATATCATCGAGAGGCAGTTCCTGTGCAACGATCATAGCCACCTGGTAAGGGTGGGTAAAATAAGGCTCACCGGAGGCACGCAAATCGTGCTTATGAGCTTCGAGAGAGAATTCGAAGCTCTTCTTTATTAATGCTTCATCTACCACCGGCAGATTCTTATGACAGACTGCCAGCAGATCATCCAGCATTTTCTGATATTTCGGTTCCAGGACGCTCATTTTACTGTAATACGCTAAAAATTTGTACTATTGATAACATACTATATTTATTAGAATGGTGAAAGTCAACAGGATATAATCCAAATAATCATTTGCATAACAGGTGTGATTTTCAGGGATCAAATCTTTATTGTTTATGTAAATGGAATTATATACTTATTTACACAGTAAGCGGGAAAAATGGTTCCTTAAAAGCCAATATACCATTTGATTCGCTGTCTATTTTGCGAGGACCAATTTTATAATTTGCCGGTACTGTCCTGAAGAAAAATAGCAAAGATAGACCCCGGAAGAAAAATTCCGGGCATTCCAAACAA
>DATFVA010000565.1:0-20475 GCA_035260565.1 Ignavibacteriaceae bacterium
TCATTTCCGCCGATCGTAGGAAATGACGGTATATTAAATGCAGGTTACGAAAATACAGCAGTAACAGATGAGTATGCACACACGGGAAATTATTCTCTGAAATTTGATATCCCGGTTGGTTCACACGATGGTTTCGTAAGCACAAAACGGTATGCTTTTGATGATGCCCAGCCGGGCGATGTACTCAGAATTAGTGTCTGGATTAAGGGCGCTAACCTGCAGCCGGATTCGGCTATAGTAGTCGGCGATCCCTGGAGTATATCCCTTACAGCAATTTATCACACAACCATTGATAACAATGAAGGATGGGGTCAGTATGCAGCCAGCAATGATATTCCTTTGCAGTTTCCATATGCAACAGAATTCGACTGGAGAAAGTTTTATGTAGATGTAACTATTCCGGATCCTCCTGCAGGTGAGCAAGCTAAATCTATTTCAGTAAGACTTCATCCTCTCGGAAGATTTTCCGGAACCGTATGGATGGATGATCTTCATGTCGAAAAGCTTGATCTACCCGATATTAATGCTATCGGCAGCTTCGAACAAACTCTTCCATCTTACTGGAACAAAGGTACTGAACCGTCAGGGGCTACATTAACCTGGGCTACTGATCAATTTCGGTCGATGGGAAAATCTCTTAAAATTGAAAAAACAGCAACGGCAGATTCAGCGATGTGGGAATCGGATAATATGGTTGATCTCTGGTCTGAGAGACATTTTGCCAATGTTGATATAAATCTCGGGATGTACTATATGACATCGGGAGTAAACACTAACCCGGTAAGTGATGATGAAAAATGGTATGTAACTTATAGCTTCTATGATAGTGTAGGTGCTGTAATAGGCGTGAAGAAGTTTGAATTAGATCAGAGCGTAGCCAGCAGCGGCGGCTGGATAGCAGATACCACGGCGATTGGAGAGGTAATTCTTCCTGAGGATGCATTCAAAACTATCATCAGGTTTGTAGGAGGGAAAAATGCAACCGGAACCGTATGGGCAGATGATTTCATTTTCGTCGGGAGAAACGGCGGCTGGGCAGGACAGGATTGGAACACCGCAGTTGGTGTACCAACCGGATGGTTCTACTGGCTTCCGCCAATCGGAGGAAATGATGGTATATTGAATTCAGGATATGAAAACACCGTAGTTACCGATGAATATGCTTATGATGGAAACTATTCATTAAAGTTCGATATTCCTGTTGGTACACATGACGGTTTTGTAGGAACGAAAAGATTTGCTCTTGGTGATATTCAGCCGGGTGATGCAGTACGATTAAGCGTCTGGGTTAAAGGTGCAAACCTTGAACCTGATTCTGCAATTGTTGTAGGAGATCCGTGGAGTGTTGCTCTCACGGCAATTTATCATACTACGATAAACAACAATGACGGATGGGGACAGTATGCAGCAAGTCCCGATATTCCGCTTCACTTTCCCTATGCAACTGAATTTGACTGGACTCAATTCCAGGTTGATCTGGTAGTTCCTGAACCACCGGCTGGAGAAACAGCAAAATCAATATCAGTAAGATTACATCCGCTTGGAAGATTCTCAGGCACTGTATGGATGGATTTACTTGAGGTAACGAAAGTACCTGTCGGTGTTACCCAGAAAGATTTCCAGCCTGCTTCGTATAATTTATTCCAGAATTATCCGAACCCGTTCAATCCAAGTACTGTCATCAGTTATTCTATACCTAAATCATCCAACGTGACTCTTAAGATATATGATGTACTGGGCAGGGAAGTAAAAACACTGGTCAGCACCGAGCAGGTTAACGGACTCCATAGTATACAATGGAACGGCGATAACAACTACGGCAGCAGAGTATCCAGCGGTATTTATCTCTACAGGATTGAAGCAGGTGACTTCATACAAACGAAGAAAATGCTCCTGATTAAATAATAACTGCGCAGAGGGTGCTGATCTTCAGCACCCTTTGCTCTTGTATTCGATTCTGTTAATTAATCTATTTTATTCAGGTAAATACAGGTGGATGTAATGTTCACTAAGAATAATCTTATCAAAAACCTGGCATCGGTCCTGTGTATGCTGGTCTGTATGACGGGAAGTCAACTCTTTGCCGGAACAACCGGAAAAATTTCCGGCAAAATAATTGATAAAAGTACAGGTGAAACCCTTATCGGTGCCAATGTCATTATAATGGGCACTTCAATGGGTTCATCATCAGACATTGATGGAAATTATTTTATTCTGAATATTCCGCCCGGAGAATATCAGGTAAAAGCATCAATGATCGGATATACTTCAGTCACCTTCGAGCATGTAAGAGTTTCGGTTGATCAGACAACAAAAATCGATTTTGAACTTAACTCTCAATCAATCGAACTTGAAAATGTTGTTGTAACCGCAGAGAAGCCTATAGTCAGGAAAGATCTGACTTCCACCGAGCAGACCATAAGCGGGGAAGATATATCGATGCTTCCGCTTGAGGATGTATCTTCCGTGGTAAACCTGCAGGCGGGAGTTATTAATGGGCATTTCCGGGGCGGCAGGAGCGACGAAGTACGGTATCTGATCGATGGTGTTCCGGTAAATGATGTTTATTCAGGACAATCATCCCTGTCAGCAGACGTAAACAGTATTCAGGAAGTACAGGTACTTGTCGGAACATTTAACGCTGAGTATGGTGAGGCACAATCTGGTGTTGTCAATCAGGTTACTAAAATTGCCGGTGACAAATTGACGGGCAATATCTCTGTCTATAGTGGAGATTATGTCAGCTCCCATAAAGGAACCTTTCAGCACATAAACCATATCAGTCCTGGAGATGTTTATGATCTTGAAGGAAACCTCAGCGGGCCCGTACCGGGTATCGGAAACCTCCTAAAGTTTTTTGTTTCCGGGAGGTACAACGATGATGAGGGTTATATCTACGGTCAAAGAATCTTTAATCCGAAGGACTCCTCTAATTTCTCCGCAAACAATCCTGCTGAATGGTACGTCGGGGCAACCGGCGACAAAGCCTATGTACCTATGAATTACAGCCGGCAGCTTTCCCTGCAGGGTAAGTTGTCCATAAATGTCGGCGGAGGGCGGGGGATAGTTCTGACAGGGCTTTACCAGGATAACCAGTATAAAGATTATAATCATCTCTACAGGCTGAATCCTGACGGCGATTACACCAAATTTCAGAAAAGTACTCTGGGCATTGCCAGCTACACTCTTTTATTAAGCAACGCTGCATTCATAGATTTTTCAGCTTCAGGACTTCAGGCTGAGTATAAACAATATGTATATTCAAATCCTCTCGACTCACATTATGTGAATCCGGACAGAAAAAAAGATGTGAGCGGAAATGCCTTTTACACCGGTGGAACAGAGAACTGGCATTTTAATCATAAAACAACCAGTCTTACAGGGAAAATTGATTTATCATGGCAGATCGATAATATCAACCAGGTTAAAACCGGTGTTGAGTTCACTCGTCATGATCTGGAGTACCAGGATTTCCAAATAATAGTTGATGCAGCTTCAGGATTTAAACCGATGCTTCCTTCTCCGGGAGCTTTTAATTATAATATTTACAATTCAAATCCGTACCAGGCTGCTTATTATATCCAGGATAAAATCGAGATTAATTATTTAATAGTGAATGCCGGAGTAAGATTTGACTATTTTGAACCTGACGGAAAGTATCTCAAAGATCCCAATAAGATTAACGAACTCGATGAGCTTCAACCTCCATTCCCTGATTCATTAATGGTGAAAGCTTCTGCCAAGTACCAGTTTAGTCCGAGAATTGGCCTCTCATATCCTATCTCTGACCAAGGAGCTATACATATATCGTACGGATATTTTTTCCAGATTCCGCCCTTTGAGAATCTGTACCGTAATCCCAACTTCAGAATTCCCCTTACAGGTGATTTCCCTGAAAATATAGGTAATGTAATTGGGAATGCAGACTTGAAACCTCAGCAGACTATCATGTACGAAATCGGACTGCAGCAGGCTTTAACGGATGACATCGGGATGACAATAACCGGCTATTACAAAGATATACGAAACCTTCTAGGAACAGAGATATATATAAAGAATGAGTTCAGGAAATTCAGTAAACTTGTCAACAGGGATTATGGTTCTGTCAAAGGAATTACTCTCTCGCTGGAGAAAAGATTCGGAAGGGGGATGGGAGCAGCGATCGATTATACATTCCAGGTTGCTAAAGGCAGTGCATCAGATCCCAATGCCGCTTTCAACAATGCAGAAGCTAATCCTCCAATTGAAGAAAACAAACAGCTAGTTCCGCTGGACTGGGATGGCAGACATACATTAAGGTTCACACTGACTCTAGGAATTCCCGGAGATTACATTGCAAGCTTTATAGGCAGGCTTGGATCCGGCCTTCCCTATACGCCATCTCTCCAGAATCAAAGAACAGGCCTTGAAAATAGCGATAATAAGCCCTCTTACTACGATGTTGATTTATATCTGACAAAGTATATTGAAGTCGCAGGACAGCAACTTTCAATTTTCGCAAAAATTTATAACCTGTTTGATACAATGAATGAGAATGATGTATTCGGAGACACCGGCAGAGCAGGCTATACACTTGAACTTACAAGAAACCAGGCTGCTCCAAGAGGTGTTAATACTATCCAGGAATACTTTACAAGACCCGATTTTTATTCAGCACCCAGGCAGATTATAATCGGTGCAGAAGTATCATTTTAGCCGATTTTTTATTGGAGTAAAAATGTTATTAAAAAGAATTAATACCAGTTTTATAATTCTGGCGGCATTTGTTGTCCTGATAAATTCCTGCCTCATTTTTGGTCAGAGGATTGTGGACAAGAATAAAGGTGATCACAATCAGACAAAAAAAGGCTTCATGGATGGAAACCTTGCTGCAACTGTCTATTATAATTTTGGTGAAGTGGCGGACTGGGAGAATGAACCCAGCAGAAGCGGAGTCTGGCCAAAGGGGACAAACCATACATATGTAGACGGCGTTGCTATTATAGTACAGGCTGAAGCTCAGGATCCCGCCGGTAATTTTATTCATCCACTTGAATCAAATTACTATGAGTTTACAAGATACGATCCGTCAACGGGAGTGACATACGGCTGGTGGCCTCTTCCCGGGTACACGAATCCTTTTAACAGTTCGGTTGCAAGAAGTGATGACCCTTCTACCTGGCCAACAACCTGGCCTGACAGACCGGCTGACTGGAATAACAACTGGAATGGATTTTTCGGTAAGGGAATCTTCAACGCTGATGTCGAAACTTATTTCGTATTTGATGATAATGAAGACCGTGAGTATATGCTTAATCATAACTTCAGACCTGATGCTGCCGATCCTACAAGAGGAGGCCTGGGAATGCAGGTGAGGGCAAGAGGATTCCAATGGTCTCAGGTTCTGGCTGAGGATGCAATCTTCTGGTATTATGAAATCACCAATATGGGAACTTACGATTACCAGAAAGCATTATTTGCACAATACGTTGATTGGGGAATCGGAGGGCATGATAATTCTTCCAATAATGCCGGTGATTACAATGAACTTCTGGATATCTCCTATGCCTGGTCAACAGTGCCATTCGGCAGTCCCGGCAACTGGTCACCTGTAGGATATGCCGGCTATGCTTTCCTCGAAAGCCCCGGTGTTCCCGATGATAATGTAGATAACGATCAGGACGGACCTACCGACGAAAAGAGAGACAACCTCGCGGTGAATTTTATTAATTCTCCTGATCAGGATCCATTTTTAAGAAACCCTTTACAGGACACCACCAAATTTGCGGCATTTTATGGTTACTCCTGGAGACCTCACTGGGATGCAGATGAAAATGCTAACTGGAGATCATATTTTGATTTGAATGAAAACGGTCAATGGGATGAGGGAGAACTGCTGAGGGATGATTTAGGCACAGACGGAATTGGCCCTGATGATGAAGGTTATAACGGTCCTGATCCCGACGGTACAGAAGGAAACGGGAGACCTGACCAGGGCGAACCGAATTTCGGTATACTCGACAAAGATGAGTCGGATCAACTTGGTCTTACAGGATTTGCCATATATGCTGTGCATCAGTATGAGCTTGATAACGACGAAGAAAACTGGCAGGTGTTGTCGGCCCTACCTTCTCCTCACGGACAGATACTTGAGAACGTTAACCTTGCCAATTATTTTTCAAGCTATCTTTTCAGCATGAACGGGCGGGTTACTTACTCAGGCATTACCGGTCAGACCGAGGAAGCAGGTGAGACTGAAAGATTCTCAATGTCAATGATCTTCGGAATAAATACCAGTGATATTTTCAGAAGGAAGAAAACCGTTCAGCAGATCTATAATGCTAATTACCGTTTTGCAAAACCCCCTGAGAAACCTATCCTGACCGCAGTGCCGGGTGATCATAAAGTTACCCTGTACTGGGATGACAGGGCCGAGAAAACTTTCGATGAATTTTACCAGCGGATAAATTTTGAAGGATACCGCGTGTACCGTTCTACCGAGCCTAATTTCCTTGAGGATAAAATAATAACCGATGCATATGGAAAAGCGATATACCGCTCCCCTATCGCCCAGTTTGATTTAGTAGATGGGGTAACAGGGCTGCATCCTATAGATGTTAACGGGGCAAAGTTTTACCTGGGTGATGATTCCGGTATCAAACATTCTTTTATAGATACCACAGTGCAGAACGGCCAGACATATTATTACGCTGTTGCAGCATATGATAAAGGTTTTGAAACAGTAACTATCGAAGGGAACATAGAAGGAATTCCTCCTTCAGAAACAACTACTATTCTGAAAAAAGATATAAGCGGAAATATAACAACCGATATTAATACAGCAGTTGTTACGCCGGGAGCTCCTGCCGCAGGCTACATTGCTCCTGAAATACAATCGTTTGAGGGAAGCGGTCCCGGTACCGGTAAAATATCTATTTCAATACTTAACCCTGATTCTATAAAAAATAATAATACATACAGGCTGGAATTTTATGATAATACACCTTATCACAATTCAGCGCACCCCAAATTCTCTGTGCTGAATGTCGTTACCGGTGATACGCTGCTGAATAAGCAGACAATAAGAGGGATTAATTCGCAGACTCCGGTAATCGACGGTTATACCATTGATATTAAAAGTGATACCCTTTCTACGATTGACTTTGATAAATCGGACTGGGTTACCGGCAGCAGCAACTATGTTGTACAGCTGGGGTTCGACTCCCGCTTTGCTTCGGCTTACCAGGGGAAGAAAATTAATTACCCTGCTGATTATGAGATTACATTTACTGAACCGGGACAGGGAGATCTGTCATTCCCTTCAACTTCTTTCAGTGATCCCGTACAATCAAATATAGTCATAAAAAATGTCACTGAAAATATTGAGCATTTCCAGTTCATCTTCCGCGATGAAAACCACGATGAACTTTTTAATGCAGGCGACGCAATATTCTTTGTTTTCGGTGATTCACTCGGTAAACCGGCGACAAACTTTTCTAATCTTCACGTAAGCTGGTCTGTGAGTTTGTTCAAGGATACCTCGATAGCTGAGGAGAACCAAAAACTGCCTCAGCCCGGGGATGTATATAAAGTTGTTAATACAAAGCCCTTTAGACAGGGTGAGTTTTACGAGTTTAAGACGAAAGCACAGGGACTGGATAAATCCAAAGCCGCAAAAGACCTGGCAAATATAGCTGTCGTACCTAATCCATATGTAGGTGCTGCTTCATGGGAACCATCGACAACTGAAGTAGGAAGAGGGGAAAGGAGAATATTCTTCATTCATCTCCCGCAGGAATGTACGATCAGAATTTATACCATAAGCGGAAAACTGGTGAATACTATTGAGCATTCCGGTACAATTTCGGATGGACAGGAACCCTGGGACCTGGTATCAAAAGACGGAATGGATATCGCTTTCGGAGTTTATATATTTCATATAGATGCACCGGGAATCGGTGACTTTATAGGAAAGTTTGCAGTAATAAAATAATGAGATCTTTCAAATTTATTGCAAGAGGATGCCATGCATTATAAATCTCATTCAATAATGGTTTTAATAGCACTGCTGTTTTTAATCGGGGATGAGAATATTTATTCTCAGAATGTTTCAAAGACCGGTACGACGGCAGCAGCTTTCCTTGAGATAGGAGTCGGTGCTGCTGCAAACGGAATGGGGGGTGCATTTGTGGGCCGTGCCGATGATGCTTCTGCATTGTACTGGAATGTCGGCGGAATTGCCTCACTTGCCCGCAATCAGGTTATCCTGGTTCATACAAACTGGATTGCCGATACCAGGTTTGATTTTGCCGGTCTGGTATTAAACCTGGGAGGTTTCGGTAATATCGGCTTGAGCTTTACTTCCTTATCGATGGCTGATATGAAGGTAAGAACAGTTGAGCAGCCCGAGGGAACCGGAGAATTTTTCAGCGCCGGCGATATTGCAGTTGGGCTTTCATATTCAAGGTTTTTAACCGACAGATTTTCGGTTGGTTTAACGGCAAAGTATATTCAACAGTCGATCTGGCATATGAACTCCATTGCATTTGCTATTGATGCGGGGACGGTTTTCAGAACGGATCTTCTTGGCGGACTAACTATTGGTGCGGTTCTCTCAAATTTCGGAACTCCTATGCGGCTGCAGGGAAGAGATGCCAGATATTTTATAAGGGTAGATGAAACCAAACAGGGTTCGAATGATAATATACCGGTTAACATTGACCTGGATTCATGGGATCTTCCGCTCTATTTCCAGATTGGTGTTTCAGCTCCTGTATTTAATTACGATGATTATAAAATGACCGTTTCTGCAGATGCTCTCGTTCCTAATAACGATTATCAGAGCCTGAATGTCGGGGCTGAATTTACTTTTATGGACGTGCTCTCCTTACGCGGAGGGTATAATTCACTGTTTCTGCAGGATGCGGAAGGAGGCTTATCGCTTGGTGTAGGAGTAAATTCGCAGATGCTTTTAAGCGTAGCCACAGTGTATTTCGATTATGCGTTCAGAGATTTCGGACGGCTGAATAGTGTTCATAATTTTTCAATCGGGATAAGTTTTTAACCCCGTATTCTATTATTACGTAACTTCTTGATATGAAAACGAAAGTATTCTTATTCCTGTTTTTTCTGTTGAGCCCGGGGTACATCTTTCCACAGGATTTATTCGCCGAATCGAACCAGGATAGTGTTAATAAAGAAGATATAGTTGCCCAGGTTGACACAATGAAAATTACCGCCGAAGAATTTTATTATTCATACGAGTTTGGACCAGCCTTTCCGAAAAGGGAAACTGATTCGAAAGAGGTGCATTTAAAATATCTTATAAATGAAAAGCTTCTTGCCGGGGAAGGTTATAAAACAGGAGTAATGAACCAGGATGATGTGAAAGGAATGTTTGAGGATATTAAATCGGATCTGGCTGCCGAAGCCATGTTCAGGACTGAGATTCTGCCGAAGATTAAGATAAGTGAAAAAGAGATCGATAAGGTTGCAGAGAAAAAACTCATTGAATATGATATCAGATGGCTATACTCTGATAGCGAACCTGCCGCCTCGCACCTATTGAAGCAGCTGAGAAACGGGATCTCATTTGACACACTGTTCAACGAACAACTTAATGATTCGGTCTTTATAAATGACAGGCAGATGAAAAGCTCTTTGTATGACATCTATATGAAAAATCCCCTACTCGCGGAGATTCTGGATACTCTTCACACCGGGAATATACCTCCGGCTGTCCACACTGATGACGGCTGGTACATTATTAAAGTAGATAATATTAATAAAAGTTTAATCACGGGGGGAGCTGAGCTTAATAAAATACGTTCTGAATCCGTGGAGAGTCTGCAGAAAAGTAAAATGGGGATAAAATCAGATGAGTTTGTTAAAAGTCTTTTTGATGAGGAAAAACCTGTAATAAAACGGGAGCCTTTTATTTTCCTGAGATCATATCTTGGAAAATTTGTGCTGGAACCCGCGAAATATTCTGAATGGGGTCTTGATTCAAAACTCGATACAGCTTTAGCAGCAATGGGACTTACAAGAGGTGATAAATATCCCGGTATTGTGCTGGCAACCGGCACAAAAAGAGATTTTCTTCTGGATGATTTTATTACCTGGTACAGGGACAGATCAGAATATATTAAATTATCTGAAAAGGATCTAAATAGTTTTTCAAGGTCGCTTGAAAATATGATCCTGCTGATGGTAAGGGATAAAATGCTTGCGGAGACAGCCGCTCAAAAAGGTTATAACAGTGACCCCTGGGTTAAAAAACAGGCATCCTGGTGGAAAGATAAAATAGCTTATAGTGCTTACCGGAATCAGCTGCAAAAGTCGATTATTCTTACTTCAGATGAAGTTAACCTGGTGAAGGAAAAGAAAAAATCGGAATCGGATGTAATGAGTGACGAGCTTTCAAAGAAGATCCTTCACAAGGTGCTTCAGCTGAGGCAGGAGCATAAAGTCGTGATAAACAAAGAAGTGCTTGATAAAATTAAAGTATCATCTGAAAATGAAAAGAAGGCAATCGATATCTATTTCATCAAAAGAGGGAACCTTATTCCAAGAACCCTGTATCCGTCTATAGATAATGACTGGATCAGCTGGGAATAAGTATTATGATAAAAAAGACCTTTATAATAATATGCCTTGCCTTTATATCTCTTCTAAACAGCTGCGGCAGCGGCAAGACCACAGGCAATAAACTTCTGTACTGGTGCTCCAATAATACAGATGAAATTAATTTTGCAAAAGTTCGTACGGAAGAATGGAACAGCGGTAACCCTGCTCATCCGGTTAAATACCAGCCCGTCCCTGAAGGCCGTTCAAGTGAGGAAATTATACTTGCGGCTGTAGTAGGTAATACAACTCCCGATATCTATTCAAACATGTGGCAGGGAGACGTAGAAGCTTACGCTCAGGCCGGAGTACTGGTAGCCCTGGATACGCTTCCGGGTTTTCACGATTTTATTTATAACCGGTGCGACAGTGCCGTAGTTGAGGAAATAACATCTCACGATGGACATATATACCAGGTTCCCTGGAAGATAAATCCGATAATGTTAATCTATAATGTAAATATCATTAACGATCTGGGACTGAATGGCCCTCCGCATACCTATGATCAATTCTTTGATGCCTCGAAGAAATTTCAGAAAGATCTTAACGGCGACGGTTATGTTGACCAATGGTTTGGATACTCAGAGGTACTTGTAACCTGGTGGCAAAGATTCTTCGATTTTTATCCACTCTATCTGGCTGCTTCCGGAGGGGCGCCACTAGTTAAAGATGACAAAGCCGTTTTTAACAATGATTATGCAGTAGAAGTGTTCAGATTTCTCC
This sequence comes from Ignavibacteriaceae bacterium, assembly GCA_035260565.1. GTDB lineage: Bacteria > Bacteroidota > Ignavibacteria > Ignavibacteriales > Ignavibacteriaceae > DATFVA01. Next base: position 11,326 of record DATFVA010000565.1, read on the forward strand.
AGACATTATACAGGAGAAAATACTTTGCTAAAGAACAGTTAAGTGCCAGGCAGGATCCTTTTTTAGCAGGCGTAATCGCTTCCAGGTTCACCGGGCCCTGGGAAATTGCTCACGCTGAAAAGTTTAAGCCCAAAGGTTTTCAGTATGAATATTCAACGATGCCGGTTCCTGATGGTCATAGAGGTCCTGTCTATACCTACGGCGATCCGAAGAACATAGTCATTTTCAAAAGCTGTAAGGACCCCGTATCTGCATGGAACTATGTAAAGACACTTATTGATAAGGAAGGAGACCTTAGACTGCTGGAGATTACAAACCAGTTACCCAGGAGGAAAGAGTTAGAGAGTGATCCTTTTTTCAGCAGTTACTTCAGTAAGAATCCTAAAATGAAGATCTTTGCGGAACAATCGAAATATGTCAGGGGGACAGATGCCTCGCCTGTTCTTAAAGAAGTGTTCGACTTAATCTCCCAGGAATATGAAGCTTGTGTTGTCTACGGACAGAAATCACCCGAGCAGGCAGTGAAAGATGCTTCGGACGCGGTAGACTTATTGTTTATTAAATAGATTGCATGTAATGATTAACAGAAAAAAAATAATGCCTTACCTTCTTGTCTCCCCCTATATAGTGCATTTTCTTCTGTTTGTCTCTTTCCCGGTTATCTTTTCAATAATACTGACATTCCATAAGTGGAACATTATTTCACCTATGGAATATACCGGTACTGCCAACTACATTAAGCTGTTCAGCGACAAAACTTTTTTTAAGTCTATTGGTAATACACTCATTTTTCTTGTCATCCATATTCCCCTGCAGATTATAATTGCTCTCTTTCTGGCCGAGATACTTAACCAGAATATAAAGATGAGGAGATTCTTTCGGGGAGCATTTTTTCTGCCAGTAATAGTTTCGGGAGTTGTTGTCTCTATGCTATGGCAGCAGTTGTACGGATTTGATACGGGTTTGATGAACAGGGTCCTTACTGCTGTGGGTCTCGATAAAGTCGGCTGGCTGATAGATCCGAAAATTGCTATGCCTTCGATCGCACTAATGGCGACCTGGAAGAATGTAGGGCTTTATATAATATTATTCCTGGTAGGACTCCAGACTGTCCCTGTTCAGTATTATGAAGCTGCTGATCTCGAGGGAGCTTCTCACTGGCAGAAATTCTTCAGGATCACTCTGCCGATGATAAATCCAACTATATTTATGGTGCTGATACTCTCAACTATCGGGGGATTTTCGCTTTTCATTGAGCCTTACATCATGACGGGTGGAGGGCCTCTGAACAGTACTGTATCAGCAGTCCTTTATATTTATAAACAGGGCTTCTTCTATTACCATATGGGATATGCAGCTACACTGGGATTATTTTTTGCTTTCATCATCCTTGCAGTAATAATAATTCAGAAAAAATTTATTGAGAAGAACAATTGAAGAGTTTAAGAAAAATATTGTTCTATTTAGCTTTAACCATTAGTGCTCTGATATTTGTATATCCTTTCTACTGGATGGTGATTGGCTCAGTTTCACCGGAAAGCGAGATAGGCAATCTTACCTTTTTCCCTGATTCTCTTACCCTCAGCAGCTATTCGCAGATGTTTGATAAGATACCGATTGGCGGAGCATTTATAAATAGTATTATCGTCTCACTTTCCATTACTATCGGTGTACTGGTTTTTGGTTCAATGATAGGCTACGCATTGTCCAAGCTAGTATTTAAGGGAAGAGACCTTATTTTTTATATAATAATTTTTACTATGACACTTCCTTTCCAGATTACGCTTATCCCCCAGTACATAATTATGGTGAAGTTCGGCTGGATCGATACATACCTTGCACTGATCGTTCCATACCTTGTAAACGCTTTGAGTATAATTATGTTCAGACAGTATTTTAAAACGATACCCGACAGCCTGATTGATGCGTCACGGATAGACGGCTGTAATGAACTCCAGATAATCTTCAGGATACTGTGGCCGAATTCTCTTCCTGCAATTGTAACAATTGGTATAATCACTTTTATGGCCTCGTGGAATGAAGTACTCTGGCCGCTTATAGTAATACGTGACGAAAGCTTAATGACAATGCCTCAGCTGGTTACATTGTTTTCAGTTGGCGGCAGGGCGGATTCTCAGCTGGGAGTTAAGCTTGCCTCGGCAGTAATGCTGGCCCTGCCCATTGTGCTGGCTTACCTTTTCTTCCAGAAGTATTTCATACAGAGCATGGCATCAACAGGGCTGAAGGAATGAGGCGGAAGACTGAAAGATTCGGGATCTTCGGTGATTGAGAGATATTTTTAAAGTATAACTTGTTAAAAAAGGAACAGTTTTCAAATGGAGAAAGTAATTAAATATAAGGGAAACCCGTTACTGACAAAGGAGAATGTTCCTTTCAATGTAAACAGCATCTTTAATGCCGGTGCGGTAAAAATCGATGAAAAATATATACTGCTTTGCAGAACCGAAATGCCTGACGGTAGATCGGCTTTTACGCTTGCAGAGAGCTCTGACGGCAGAGACTTTGAAGTTGCGTCCAGGCCCTGCCTCGCTCCCGAAGATCATAAGGACTGGTTTGAATGTGTGGAGTGGGGAATAGAAGACCCGAGGATAACAAAGATTGATGATTCATATTTTTTAGCCTATACCGGATATTCAAAATATGAACCTCTTGTTATGCTCGCTGAAACAAAGGACTTCAAAAAATTTAAAATACACGGACCTATAAGTGAGCCCTCGAATAAAGATTGTTCTCTTTTCCCGGAAAAGATTGATGGATTTTACTGGAAGGTCGACCGCCCGTCAGCGGGAAACAGGAAGGATATCTGGATAAGTAAAAGTCCGGATCTAATCCATTGGGGCTCCCCGCGGGTATTGATGCAGCCTGTGCCCGGAACGTGGGACGCAAGCAAAATTGGTTCTTCAAGCAATCCTATTAAAACTGAAAAAGGATGGCTTATGCTTTATCACGGTGTAAGAGAGTTTCCGGCAAGTTCAATTTATAAGCTGGGTGCAGTTCTTCTTGATCCTGAAAAGCCGTGGATTGTGAAAGGAAGAACGGCTGAGCCTATAATTGTACCTGACCATCACTATGAAAGAACCGGCGATGTAATGAATGTTGTTTTTGCCAATGGCTGGATTTCCGAACCGGACGGGGAAATCAAAATTTATTATTCAGGAGCCGACAGCAATATCTGCCTTGCTGTTACTTCAAAGGATTATTTAGTATCGCTCTGTCTCAGGAATAAAAATTGAAAATTATACTTTTAGCTTTAATCATTTTAATAGCGTCCGGCTGCGGGTCTGCTGAGAAACGAATTCCTGACGGTAGTTCTCTTGTTAATAGTTCTCATCTCGATTCTCTTTATGAGGAGATTAACGTAAACGGCAAACTGATGGGAATCATTCATATTTACAGTAATTATCCGGATTACAAATGGATCGGGGATGAAGATGAAGGAATAGCCTGTGTTGATGATGCTGCCCGGGCAGCGGTATTTTACCTTGGGAATTATGAATTCAAAAAGGATGCGAACAGTCTTTTAAAAGCGGAAAGGCTTTTAGAATTCCTGCTTTTTATGCAGGCGGATACCGGCTTCTTCTATAATTTTATTTTTCCAGACCATTCCATTAATACCACTCATAAGAACAGCATGCCTTCAGCCGATTGGTGGAGCTGGAGAGCAATGTGGGCACTTTCAGAAGGTTATAAAGATCTTAAAGATATCAAACCGGAATTATCAGCGCGTATCTCCGCTGCTCTTGTAAAAGCTGTAAGCGCCGCAGAACAGTTTCTGCCGGCTGAAGAGAATACAAAAGAGATAAACGGGATTCAATTGCCTGAGTGGCTGCCTGCGGCATCTGCATCGGATCAGGCTGCTGTGCTTCTGCTTGCGTTTACGAATATATATGAGGAAACCGGAGATACTGCGTTGATTCCTTATTCGGAAAAATTATGCCGCGGTATTTTGATGATGAAAAAAGGCGATTCAACAGAGGTTCCTTACGGAGCATTTCTGAGCTGGCAGAATGTTTGGCATGCATACGGAAGCAGTCAGTCGTATGCCTTATTAAAAGCATATAAAATCCTTAAAAGATCCGACCTAAAAACAGCTGCTTTGAATGAGATCAATTTCTTTTATGATTTCCTGCTGAAAAAAAACTTCCTTAACAGTTTTGAAATTGTAAAGGAAGGAAGCGGGTTTAGTTTTTCCAAAGAAGAAAGGTTTTCACAAATCGCATACGGAATAAGGCCAATGATCTTTGCATGTCTTGAAGCGTTTTCAATCACAAAAGATACTGCGTATGCTGTCAAAGCTGAAGAAATAGCAGGCTGGTTTTTTGGAAAGAATCCAGCCGGAGCCCGTATGTACAACCCCTCTGACGGGAAATGTTTTGACGGTATAAACTCTGAAACAGAACTGAATCTTAATTCGGGAGCGGAATCCACAATTGAAGCCCTGCTTTCGATGCAGATGCTTGAACGCTACGGGATCGATAGAAATGTTCTAATGAAAAAGAATCCAGATCAAAAATAATTCAACTATGAAGGTAGAAAAAACACGTTTGTTCTTAAAGCCGGACCCAGGGAAAGTCCTTCTCAGGAACTTTGAACCGGCGTCGGAAAATCAAAAACTTAACATTATTAAAAGGATTTTAGACCTCTCCGGATCTGAAGCTTCTGATGAATATGAAAAGATCAGCAGGGAATTCAGCAGGAGGCACAGGAACACTTCAGAACTCTTTTTAAAAAGATTTAACCGGCTGGAGGAATTTATCCCGGGCGGTAGTGATTTAAGCGGAACAAAGCAGATGCTGCTCGGCGCCGCGTTTTCAATGGAGTATGCCCTTGAATCAACAGCATTATTCAATCCTTCTATAATATGGCATCCGGATCAATCCGGCCTCCCTGAAGGAAGCAAAAGATTCATCGTGAGTCTTCGTGCTGTAGGAGAGGGTCATATTTCCTCTATTGTTTTCCGCGAAGGTATTCTTGACGATAAGAATAATATTAGTATTGAAGAACCCGGCAGACTGGTTTCCTCACCCGAAGAGATTATATCCTTTCCCGGTTCAGAATATGAGATTGTTTACAGCAGTGAAATCCCTCTTTCCGAACGGGTAATTTTCCCCTATAGTCCTGCAGAATCAAACGGAGTTGAGGATGCACGATTTGTTCAGTTTTATGATGATGACGGAGATATCCGGTACTATGCAACATATACAGCTTATGATGGAAAAAAAATTCAATCGCAGCTGCTTGAAACATCCGACTTCCTGCGATTCAAGGTTCATAAATTTACCGGACCCGAGGTAAAGAATAAAGGGATGGCCCTGTTTCCCCGCAAAGTTAATGGAAAATATGTTATGCTTTCCCGCCAGGATAATGAAAACAATTTCATAATGTTTTCAGATGACCTCAGCTTCTGGAATTCGAGGCAGTTGTTATCCGAGCCTGCATACAGATGGGAGCTTGTGCAGATCGGCAACTGCGGTTCTCCTGTTGAGACCGGAGAAGGCTGGCTGGTATTAACTCACGGGGTGGGACCTGTAAGAACTTACAGCATCGGTGCGATGCTACTTGATCTTAATGATCCGGGAAAAGTTATAGGACGTCTCAAAGAACCTCTCATTAGTGCAGATGAAAATGAACGGGAAGGATATGTTCCCAATGTAGTCTATACCTGCGGAAGCATTGTAAAGGATGATGAATTAATTATCCCTTATGCGGTATCGGATTATGCAGGCAGTTTTGCAAAGGTAAAACTATCTGATCTTTTAGATGAACTTACTTCTGATTGAGGAGATTATGTTAAAATATTTAGTTAGATCTTTAGTTCTTATTGTCACTGCAGTACTGGTTTTCTCTTCTGCCGGAAAAGCACAGCTTTCAGACGACAGCCTGAAAATTGATTTTATGGGGGATGCAAAGATTGAGGTGGGAGGACCATATGTCGGGATCGAACTCCACCATAGTTCACCTATTCTGCAAAGGATCAGTTTTTTCTACCCCGTGGCTAATAGTCTTGATGAGAGTACTGATTACTGGAAACGGGATACTTCATTTATTATGACGCTTGCCTTGAAAATTGGTGACGGACCGAAAGAGATAATCGGACGGGAACCGTATGAGTTTACCTTGACTCCTTACTCTATCCTTTATCATAAAGAGGATGCAGATAAATCAATTGCGATCTCCTACAGCTTTACAGGATCAAAGCCTGCTATGGTTATCAATTATGAAATAAAAAATAAGAGGAAGGAAAATACGGCTTTCGAATTTTACACCGGTCTTGAGACTGCACTGAGGACAAGTCATTCATTCAATTTTATTGATAAAGCATGGACGGAGTCTGACAGCAGCAGCCAGATAATTTACACAAATTATGATGATCCGCAGACCGGGAATGCTCAGATTTTCATCGTTAATGCAGGAGTAAAACCGGCTTCATTCAGCACCGGGAGCAGCCTGACCGGAATAACCAATCCCGACGATGATTGGCTGACAGAGGATAATCTGAATAATGAACTGATATCGCGCGATAATCAGCAGCGTCCGGCTGCGAAATTCCTTTACCGCAAAACTCTCGGACCGGGCGAAACAATGAAAGTTATACAGATCATAGGAATGTGCAGGCAAGATGAAGGGAAAGAGATTGCAGCTTACCTGGGAGGAAACTATCAAAAAAATGTGAATGACTATGAACAGTCTGTCCTGAAAAAAGTTTACAAAGATGCAGAAATTACTTCGGGGGATCCAGTAATAGACAGATCGGTTTCATGGGCAAAGGCAGTACTTGAGGTAAATAATCATTACATTGACGGCGAATTTGTTCCGATGCCCTGTCCTGCTGAATATAATTTTTATTTTACGCACGATGTTCTTATGACTGACCTTGCTGCGGTAAACTTTGACACAGCACGGGTTAAAAGGGATCTCAGTTTTATCATACGACACGCAAACGAGGATAAGATAATTCCCCATGCTTACTATTGGAAAGACAGTGCTTTTACAACGGAGTTCGCCTCGCACGATAACTGGAATAATTTCTGGCTTATAATAGTGTCAGGCACCTACCTCCGCCATTCCGGAGATACGTCTTTTGTAAGAACTCTTTATCCCTATATTGAAAAGAGCTTAAAACAGGCATTGATGACCAAAGGCGATGATGATCTGATGTGGTCTGGCAGGCCGGATTGGTGGGACATTGGTCAGATATACGGTCAAAGGACCTATATGACAGTGCTTGCTATTAAAGCAATAAGGGAATATTTATTCTTATCCAGTGTACTGGGGAATAACACTGAAAAGCTGAACGATTATGAAAAGCTCTCCGGCAGAATGCAGCAGCAGCTGAACGACAAACTATGGGATGACAGCCTGAAATACCTTATCAACTTTTACGAACCCGGTAAAGAAGATCAGCATTATTACATCGGTTCGCTGCTCGCTGCGCATTACGGTCTGCTGGATATGAAGAGAATTTCCGCATTATCAGAAACAGCAGGAAAAAAGCTGCTCGATGAGAAGGTCGGCATATATAATGTTTTTCCTATGGACTTCGATAAACTTCGCGATTATTTTAAGTTTGCGGGAAATGAAGCCGGGGATCCTTTTCTTTATGCCAATGGCGGCATATGGCCCCATGGCAATGCCTGGTATGCTCTCGCCCTGATGGCGGAAGGTAAAAAGGATGAAGCTTTATCTTTTATAAAAAATATAATGACTGTCGATGGTGTTATGGCCGGACCAAACGGTCAGCCGGCTATGTACGAAGTGCGGGATGGAAATTATAATGATCCCGCAGCATATGGTACCGTCGACAAACCTCAGTTCCTGTGGGCTGCAGGCTGGTATCTTTATTCACTGTACCATTTGTATGCCGTCAATGAAAATGCATGGAACATCAGCCTTGATCCATATATTCCCGCAAACAGTGACCCAGTTATTCTCGATCTTTACAATGCAGGAAAATTAACTAAAGTAAAAATCACAGGCAGCGGCGGAAATATCAAAAAGATTGTATATGACGGGAAGGAAATACCATCAGCTGTCATTCCTTTTGATGGGAAATATGGCAGGATAGATGTGGAAGCGGGAACACCTGTAAGTCCTTACCTTCAGAGTTCTGAGTCCAGGCTGGAAGATGCACGGTATAATTCTTCGGCCGGGATCCTGGAGCTCAATCTAAAAAGTTTCCCGGGACATACTGACACAGTGGTAGTCGTTTCACCGCGTGAACCATCTGAAATATTTTTAGACGGACAACCATATGCTGATCAGTCGGTAAATGAAACTGCAGCAGGTATAAAAATTATAAAATTAGGATTTATATATAAGGCTGCATCTGCAGAACTTAAACTAGTATTTAAATAAGGGCATGATGAGTAAAAAGTTTTATCTTCACGAGAACTGGAAAGTTAAATTATGGGGAAATACTGTAAAAGATACAAGTATCACCCGGAAAAAACTGGCTAAATGGATTACTGCTAAAGTCCCCGGAACAATACATACAGATTTATTGGACGCAGATTTAATTGATAATCCTTTCAGAGAAGGGAATGAATATAAATATGAATGGATATCAAGAAGCAGCTGGACGTACAGAACAGAATTTGATTACCCTGACGGTCTCACCAGAGGCTCGGTTGTAAAGCTGGTATTTGAAGGAATTGATACGGCTGCGGAAGTATTTCTTAATAATAAACTGCTCGGCAGAACGGACAATATGTTTTTAAGGTATGAATATAATGTCGACCAGGTTCTGAAACCGGGGAAGAATGTTCTGGAACTTTTTATTGACTCTCCCGTTGCAGCTGCGAAAAAGAAGGAAGAGAACTACGGCAGTCTTTCTGAAGAACTTAATTCATATCGTGTTCATATAAGAAAAGCACAGTATTCATTCGGGTGGGACTGGGGCCCGACATATCCTGTTTCCGGAATCTGGCGTTCAGTATATCTGGAAGCGGTTAGTAAGGCTGTTATCCGTTCTGTAAACTTCAATACTGAAAAACTGAAAGGTAAAAAAGCAAGGGTTAAAATAGGGTTTGAAGCCGGTCTCGTCGGTAAAGAACGGGTTAAAGCCCTCATCACCCTCAGCCGGGATAATACCTCCTTCACCAAAGAAATTACTGCTGCTAATCATAAGAG
>DATFVA010000566.1:0-3671 GCA_035260565.1 Ignavibacteriaceae bacterium
CTGTACCCCGGGTTCGAATCCCGGCCTCTCCGCAAATAAAAATGCCCGATGATAGTCGGGGTTTTTTTATTCCCCGAAACGTTAAAAGCTCTGCTTTTATAAGTAAGGGGAGACTAAGCCGTCGTACGGGTAACACTGTACCCCGGGTTCGAATCCCGGCCTCTCCGCAAACAAAAATGCCCGATAATAGTCGGGGTTTTTTTATTCCCCGAAACGTTAAAAGCTCTGCTTTTATAAGTAAGGGGAATAAATAAAACTAAATCCGCGATAGCGGATTGGGCATTTTTGTCTGCAGGTCCCCCTAATCGGGATCACCAAAGGTAATCCCGGCCTCTCCGCAAACAAAAATGGGTTTTCATATTTACATCCTATATTCTCCTGAATTTAATAAAACCTACGTAGGTCAAACCAATAATCTTCATAGCAAATCTACCAGCGTGACGGTGGGGTGCGTCGTGTGAAGGCGGAATTTATTATCTTACAGATGATAAATACGAGGTATGAAAATATGTTTGACCTGGAAGGAAAAACAGCAATTGTAACAGGGGCCGGATCAGGTATCGGAAGAGCAGTGGCCAGGTTATATGCGGCAAATAAAGTGAAAGTAGTTTCTGCTGATCTGGATGAATCAGGCGGAAAAGAAACTGTTAATATCATAAAAAAAGATGGGGGAGAAGCAGCGTTCGTCAGGGCCGACTCGTCCTCCCCGGAACAAAACGAAGCACTGGTCGAAGAAACGCTAAAACGCTACGGAGCTCTGCATATCGCCTGCAATAACGCTGGTATAGGAGGACCGCTTGCTCCAACCGGAGAATATCCCATTGATGGCTGGAATAAAGTTATCGCTGTAAACCTATCGGGTGTGTTTTATGGAATGAGGTATCAGATACCGGCAATCATTAAGTCGGGCGGCGGCGCCATTGTAAATATGGCATCTATATTAGGATCGGTGGGTACAAAACTATCCCCTGCGTATGTCGCCTCAAAGCATGGTATAGTAGGATTAACAAAAACAGCTGCCCTGGAAAATGCAGACAAAAATTTAAGGATTAACGTCGTTGGTCCGGGTTATATTCATACACCCCTTCTTTCAAAAAACCTTCCTCCTGAAACACTTAAAGCCCTTGAATTGATGCACCCTTTAGGAAGACTTGGAAAACCCGAAGAAGTTGCGGAATTGGTTCTGTGGCTCAGTTCGCCGAAAGCATCATTTGTTACAGGCAGTTATTTTGCTATCGACGGCGGCTATCTCGCCCAATAATTTATAAGCTCTGCCGCGATCTTTTATCCAAGTATCATTCCCCGAAGGACGTTTTGGGAATTATGTCCGTTACTCTTTGCTGAAAGAACACTTCTAAGATGACTCATCCCTTTCATACTAACCAGCTCATAATCATAACAGGTATACACGCTATCCCTGTCCTGAAGACTATAAGATACCTGTCCCGTTCGTTTATCATAATTTACAACCCGGATGTATTGATTTGTCATAACGTGTACAATATCGGAAGCTGCCTGGATCTCAGGATCTTTTTTTTCCATTCTATTTTCCTCTCTGGTTAATTGGTTATGGTGATCGGTAGTTCTCGAAATGAAAATAAAAAATTCCCTGAAGAAAAAACATACCATCCCCGCGTCAATGAAATTAATCACACTCATCTCAACTCTTTCGGCTTCTGCTTTTTAGAAGGTACCCTTACGCTGTATAAACCTTAACGACATAACTGGAAGGGAGCAAAGGTTCTGTTCAAATGTTATTTTATGGATTAATGAATTATCAGTACAGTATATTTCTATCTAAAAGAGGTCACTGTATGGACCGTTGACACCGAAATTATGGCTGTTAACGATTACTCGACTGTTAAAATTGAACGTCAGCGGTCGCCGGGTATTTCGAAGCGGAGCGTAGAAATGTATCGAGGCGAGCGAAGAACTCGAAGCGTAACTCAGGTCTCCCGACCTGAGTCTCCTCAGCCCGCAGCGCGGCGGCATATTAAATCAAAAATGATAGATTCTACCCAAGCCGCGGTTTCGCCTGCTCACTAAAAGTTGAGTCCGTTACGAAATCCCCTGGGGGAATTGCGGCCCCTATCAAAATATATCTATCATAAAACTTGCGCTATAAAACTTAAGTCTAATGATCAATGTTTTTGTCATTATTTGCTGGGAGTTTGGAGCCTGTAAAGCGATTCGCTGAATCGCTCATAGTAATAAATTGTTTTTGGTTCGCCGAATCGCTCATAAAATTGTTTTATTTCTATATCCTCCTCCGAAAACCGCAATCAAAACAAAATACAATTGATATAATTTATTCTTTCCCTCAGCCGATGTTTGTCATTTCGAACATCCGACATTAGGAGGATGGAGAAATCTTAAACGTTTAGCCCTCCCGTAACTCAGTTCTCTGAACTGAGACTATCGAAGCTCGTAACTCAGATCTCTCAACCAGCCGCATCGCGGCAATATATTAGATATTAAGAAGGGTAAAAGTCAATCTCCCAACCTTATCGTAACTCGCAGAACCAAACTCTTGACTTTAATTTTTTATTGAGGTATTTATTGTTGTGCTCCTTTAGGGTTCTTTTACAGCGGGTACCTGAGATTCTTCTATTTAGAACCCAGGTACTGACAAAAATATTATTTTGGGGAAAGCAATGAAAATGTTATTATATTCTATTCCGTTTTTGATTTTATCTGCGGTTTTATCTTCCTGCAAAAAAATCCCATTCCGCCTGAACAGCAGCCGCAAATAAGTTTATCCCTCGAAGACGTCAGCTGCACAGAAGCTTGGCTAAAACTAACAACCGCTAATATTAGCTTTCCGGCATCCGTTGAATTACTGAAAGACAACATTCATTCAGAAACAATCAATTTAACTTCAGCAGATACAATCCTTTATGTTGATTCACTCCTTCCAAATAAGACTTATAACTTTACCTCTTTGATTCACACACCAGACGGAGCAATAAAAAATTCTATCCCGGTTACTACTATGGACACCACTTCCCACAACTTTACCTGGCAAACCTGGACATTCGGTGGAGATGCCGGAAGCTGCACCCTTTACGATGTTGCAATAATTAATGAGAATAATATCTGGGCGGTTGGTGAGATATATGTTACAGACACAAGCCAGAATGGGTACACGATGTACAATGCTGTTCATTGGGACGGAAATCAGTGGGAATTGAAGAGAATTCTATATAATGGAAGTATCTGGGTAATTAGGACAATATTTACCTTTTCTGAAAATGATATCTGGTTTTCCGCATTTGTTAGATATGATGGTCAAAATTTTATTGAATTACCTATACCGGGCATTTTGATGGGATGGATGCCAAATAAAATCTGGGGCACCTCAAGTAATAATCTCTATGTAGTAGGGAATAACGGCAATATTGCTCACTATGACGGTCAGAGCTGGACCAGAATAGAAAGCGGAACAGAATTAAACTTCTTAGATATTTATGGTGCAACCGATACTAATTCCGGTAAGCAACAAATTCTTGCGGTATGTTACAAAGACCTTCCTCTCCGAAAAGGAATTTTCAGCATTGTAGGTGATTATGTATCCGAAATATCATCTATACCAATTCAGTGGGAATTAGATGCTCTATGGTTTATTCCAGGCAGACACTTCTATGTTGTTGGTAGCGGAATTTATGAAAAGA
>DATFVA010000567.1:0-2554 GCA_035260565.1 Ignavibacteriaceae bacterium
TATTTAACCACAAAGACCAAAAAATGTCATGATAAAAATACCCGAACACATCCGGAATCTTCAGCCGTACAAGGCAGGCAAACCAATTGAAGAATTAGCACGTGAGAAGGGGATTAAGAAGATCGTAAAACTCGCATCAAATGAGAACCCTCTTGGACCTTCTCCAAAAGCTATAGTAGAGATAATGAAATACCTAAATGAACTGCATCGTTACACAAACCCGTCGGCTTATAAACTGGTTAATGCAATAGCCGCCAGGTACGGTAAACTACCCGGACAGATTGTCACCGGCAGCGGTTCAGATTCATTACTTCAGTATCTGATCACTGCATTCAGCGATGAGCATGATGAAATTATAACGTCAGAGGGTACATTCATTGGCTGGTATGTTAATGCAAACAAGTACGGAAGAAAATCGAAGCTGGTTCCTCTTAAAGATTATCACTTGAATCTTGAGGTCATGGCTGAGAGCGTAAATGAAAAGACAAAGATAATTTATCTGGCAAACCCCAACAATCCTACGGGCACGATGTTCACCCGGAAAGAATTTGAAAGTTTTATGAACCGCATCCCTGATAGAGTTCTTGTAGTACTCGATGAGGCCTATACTGTTTATGCAGAATCAAATCCGGATTATCCCAATGGGCTTAGTTATGATCTCGATAATCTCCTCGTTCTGCGAACTTTATCCAAGGCTTACGGACTGGCCGGAATAAGAATTGGTTTTGCCTTTGGTAAGGAATATCTTATCGGAGAAATGTACAAAGTCAAACTTCCCTTCGAACCGAACCTCTTAGCACAGTATGCTGCGATTGCAGCCCTGCAGGATGATGAATTCCTTAAAAGAACAGTTCAGCTGAACAAAGAATCATTAAATATGATGCGGAAGAAATTTGATGACCTGGGCATAGATTATGTGCCAACCTCGGCCAACTTTTTCCTTTTATTGTTTCCGGATGAGGAATTTACATCAGAATTTAATGCCGAATGTCTTAACAGGGGATTGATTCTAAGACATGTTAACACTTTTGGTATACCTAACGGTATCAGGATAAATTCAGGAACAATCGAAGAAACTGATTTTGCTTTGCATGTCCTCACTGAAGTTTATAACCTTATGACTGAAAAACATAATCGTTAGATGCAGAATAATTAAGGGAGATATTATTAGTTACCATTCATACATTAGGAGTTAAAAAGATTACTCTATGAAATTTGTAAGCTACTTTCAGAATAAAAGCGAAAGATTGGGATTATTTCATAATGATAAAATTTACGACCTTAAAAACAGTGGATTGAAATTAAATATTACACTGCCGGATAATATGCTGGAATTCCTTTGGGGCGGTGAAAGAAATAACGACCTGGCCCGCAAGGTCGATGAAAATATTAAAAGCGGGAACATCGAGCCGTCAAATAATAAAAAGGATTTAAGGTTACTTGCACCTGTACCTCACCCCACATCTTGCCGCGATGCATATGCATTCCGTCAGCACGTAGCTACGGCAAGAAGAAACCGCGGCGTTGAAATGATCCCGGAGTTTGATCAGTTCCCGGTCTTTTATTTTACTAATCATAATGCTATATATGGAGAAGGTCCTGTCGAAGTGGAAAAGGATCATCTTGAAAAGCTGGATTTTGAACTTGAAGCTGCTGTAGTGCTTAACAGGGAAGGAATAAATATTGATGTAAAGGATGCCGACTCGTATATTGCCGGGTATATGGTGATGAATGATCTTTCAGCAAGGCGGCTGCAGATGGAGGAGATGAAACTGAACCTTGGTCCTATGAAGGGAAAGGATTTTGCCACAGTGATCGGTCCCTGGCTTGTAACTCCGGATGAACTTGAAAAATACAAGAGTCAGAGCACTAGCGGTTTAAGGTTTGACCTCAAAATGAAAGCGTCCCACAATGGTAAACAGGTTTCTGAAGGTACAATGAATGATATGAATTGGACTTTTGCAGAAATTATTGAACGTGCATCTTATGGAGTTAAATTATTTCCGGGTGATGTGATCGGTTCCGGTACCGTGGGCACAGGCTGCTACCTTGAATTAAATGGAACGTGGGCAATTGAGGCAAAAGAGAAGGGTGAAGAATTTACTCCTGTATGGCTAAAAGAGGGAGATACAATAAGCTGTGAAATTGAAGGACTGGGAAAACTGGAGAATACAATAGTAAAAAAACCGGATTACTCTATACTCGCTAAAAAGAAAAAGTTATAATGTTTCATATTGAACCTAAAGATGTAACAGTTCCTGAAGTCCACAGGCTGCTGCTGGGAGGAGTCGGGCCCCGGCCTATAGCATTAGTCTCAACCATTTCAAAAGAGGGATTACTGAATCTAACCCCGTTCTCATTTTTTAATGCATTCGGAGCAAATCCGCCTGTCATTGCTTTTTCTCCTTCACGCAGAGGAAGAAATGCAACCCTGAAAGATACATACTTTAACCTGATCGACAACAAGGAGTGCGTGGTTCAATCTGTTACCTATCCAATGGTTGAGCAAATAAGTCTGGCGTCCACTGAATATGCCCCTGATGTAGATGAATTC
>DATFVA010000568.1:0-2807 GCA_035260565.1 Ignavibacteriaceae bacterium
CCTGACGGATCTTCGATAATTACCTGCTTTGCGCCGATACCCTTAACAAGCTGAGTGCGAAAATGGATGTTTGATTTCTGAAGTTCATCTATGGTCTTATCAATGTCCTCAACCTGCAGCTGCAGCCGGTTCCAGCCTCCCGGTTCGGGTAATCTGTTATCGAGTGAGGGGCGGGATCCGCCGCCGGGACCCGAAGGCGTGCTGAGCATTAATCTTAGTCCTTGCTTCGAAAGAATTGCAAAGTGTTCATTCGGATTCATTTCAACTTTAAAACCAAGCGGGCCTGTATAGAACTTAATTGCTTCGGGTACATTATTAACTATGTACCGGAAACTAAATGATTTAATTTCCATCTCATTTATCCTTATATCATTACCAAAGCCTGATCGGAATAATAGAAAAGGAGGGGAAGAGATTCAAGTAGTTACAATGATATGTTATTAAGCAGCACTAATCAGATGGCTGTTATTAAATAGCTTTTATTTTTAAAAGGGTGAATATTTTGTCTTTATTCTGCAGGTACAAATCAACTCCGAACCCAATTCCAAATCCTATGAGAACCCCGTAACGTGCCATAGTGTATATAAAATCCATCGGTGGAAATTTCCCAACATTAATTAAAAATAAAATCAAACCGCTTGCTGAACTGAATAGTCCGAAGATGAATGCTAATGCAAAGCTTCTAAGAAAATGCCTAACATCGGAATATTTGTGAATAAAGAGAAAATAAAGTTTAACAGATAAAAATAAGCTTACAAGCCAAACAATATCTCTTATAACGATATAAACCGAAATTGATCTGCCTTGAAATATGACAAGGTTAAGAAAGAACATAATGATCATTCCAAAAACCTGTTCTTTAAGACTTCTATATTTTAAAAGTGCAAAAAAGATAGAGCCGTAAAGTCCGGCAGAAACAAACATAAAATTCGAGCTATGCGGAGAAAAAATGGCAGTGCCGACAACAACAAGCCCCATTAAAACGCTTCCCAGCCATCCTGAGAAGGTTAGAAGTATAAATTGATAAGTATTGGTTTTCATTATAGTATTTTTCTTTAATGAGATGCGGATGAAGTTTCGTCTCGGGCTGTTCTCCCATCCAAGGTTTAAACTTAAATCCAGGACATTATAAATTCAATATAACCGGATAATAGTTTATGAAGCAGAGTTTTTCTTTTTGCTCTTAATTTTCTTAATCAGATGATAAATTCCTTCGGCCAAAAAAGGCGTAATGAATATTGCAGGCAGGATGTATTCTGCTTTTTTTATAAACTCTACCAGCAGTTTCCTATCGCTACTGAGTATTGTTGCGGTTCCCACCCATAAACCGACCCAGAGAGCAGCTCCGATCAGGTTATACAGAATAAATTTTTTCCATTCCATTTGACTGATACCGGCGATGATACCATTGAATTGTCTTAGCCCCTGAATAAACCTTGCTACAGCAACTATGAGTCCTCCTCTTTTCTTAAAATATTTTTCAAATTTCTTTAATCTTTTTTCCGTTAAAAAAACATATTTACCCCATTTTGTTATTATTTTCCGTCCCCCGAAATGACCGATAGCAAATCCCGTATTATCACCCATGACGGCTCCGGAGAAGCTTAATACACCCACAAGGATTGGATTCAGTTGCCCAAGTGCAGCAAACAATGAACATATAATCAGCATTGTTTCACCAGGCAGAGGTAAACCAAAGTCTTCCAGAAATATCGCAAAGAATACAGCCCAATAACCGTAACTATGGATATATGGTAAAATGGTCTTTATATATGGGGCAATCGAAGGAAACTGTTTTAATAGTTCATGCATATGAATAAATTTAGTTCTGTGTCTGAATCTATTAAAAGAATGCATGACGCGAAGTTAGTACTATCATTCTCTCAGGGTCTATCACATTTCCCGGGGCAGCCGTAAATAAAAAACCCGGCATTAGCCGGGCTCTGAATAGGATCTCAGGACAGGATCATTTCATGAATATCATTTTCTTAGAAGAAACAAATGATCTGCTGATTCCCTTTGCTTCAATGTTATATATGTATACTCCCGAAGGTAATTCTGAAGCATCAAAGTTAATTGATTGATATCCGGCTTCGAAGGTATTATGCACAATTGAACCGACAAGTTCTCCTATTGCACTATAAACATTTACTATTACTTCAGCCTTTTCCGGAAGAGAAAAATTAATATTTGTGGATGGATTAAACGGGTTGGGATAATTCTGAGAAAGGGAAAATTGAGCTGGTGAAGTTATTTCAATTTTGATTTCATCACTATATACAGACTGACCCATTAGATCCATCTGCCTGAGCCTGTAAAAATAAAAACCCGGACTAAGGAATTTATCATTAAAGCTGTAAAAATTTCTGCGTGTAGTACTTCCACTTCCTTTAACAAATGCAATTTTCCTGAACTCACCTTTAATACCAGTCTTTTTGTCCAGACCTGCTCTTTCAACCTCAAATCCTCTATTGTTCAGTTCAGTAACTGTTGTCCAGTTTATCAAAACATTATCTGCTTCCGGATCTGCATTGAATGATGCAAGCTCAACGGGTGTAGTTGTCTGAGATACTTCCGTTACTGCGTTGAATACATTTAAGCGCCCGCCAGTTACGGTTATTCCTTCCAATGCCGGAATTACATCCACGCCAGCCAAAAGATAATCTCTGAACATAAGAGCCCCTGCAGAAGGATCATCCTTATAAATATTCATAAGATTAGAATCGGCAGCTGCATACATTAATGCTATAGCACCGGTAACTTCCGGAGTGGCCATTGAAGTTCCTGTCATAGTAGAGTAGAGATTA
>DATFVA010000569.1:0-7092 GCA_035260565.1 Ignavibacteriaceae bacterium
AGCTGGGCCATAATGAATAAAGAGGCTTTTGAAAATACTTCACCCCTGTACGGACATAAACAGTTTTTGTTCGGTATAATACAGGGAAGCGTGTACAAAGAGCTGCGTGAAAAGTCTGCTGAAGATATAACCTCACTTGATTTTGACGGTTATGCTATAGGCGGACTCGCAGTAGGTGAGCCCGCAGAAACCATGTATGAGATTATAGATTTCACGACTGACTTTATGCCGGAAAATAAGCCGAGATACCTGATGGGAGTAGGGAGACCTGAGAATATTCTTGAGGCAATTGAAAGAGGTATTGATATATTCGATTGCGTGATGCCGACCAGGAACGGCAGGAATGCCAACCTCTTCACTTCAGCAGGCGTGCTGGCAATGCGTAACGCACAGTACAAAGAAGACTTTAGAACTATAGATGAAGAATGCGATTGCTATACTTGCAGAAATTATTCGCGCGCCTACCTGCGGCATTTGTTTACTTCAAAAGAAATTCTGGCGCTTGAACTTTCAAGTATTCACAATCTTCATTTTTATCTGAACCTGGTAAAAGAAGCCCGGCTGAATATTAAAGAAGGAAACTTCACGGACTGGAAAAATGATACTGTTAAAAAAATATCTATGAATAATAAAACCTTAATGGAGGAATAATTGAACTATTTATTAGCAATGGCCCCGTCCGCAGAAGGCGGAGGAGGCGGAGGATTTATCAGCACCATAATCATGTTCGGTGCAATATTTCTCATCTTTTATTTTATGATAATCAGACCCCAGCAGAAAAAATCAAAAGAGAGAGAAAAATTATTATCTAACCTGCAGAAGGGAGATAAGGTAGTAACAAGCGGAGGACTGCATGGCACTATCGCGGGTCTCGATGAAAAGACCGCTCTCATCCAGGTTTCTGAAAATGTAAAAATGAAATTCGAAAGGTCCGCTATAGCTACTGTGCTGGTTACAAAGGAAATTCAGTAAGCCGCGGATTATTTTAGCCAAACAGATAGGGTGAAAAATGGAAACAAAGATATTTTGTTCTGCAGAAGAAGCAATAAATGAAATCAAAAACGGGAAGGTAATTATTGTCGTTGATGATGAGGATCGTGAGAATGAAGGCGACTTTGTCTGCGCCGCAGAATATATAACCCCCGATATCGTTAATTTTATGGTTACTAACGGAAGAGGAATGCTCTGCACCGCTTTGAATGGAAAAAGACTTGATGAACTTGGACTGCCCTTGATGGTAGAATCCAATTCAGCCCTTCACGGAACGCAGTTTACTGTTACAGTCGATGCTATTAAAGGTACTACTACCGGTATCTCTGCTGCAGACAGGGCATTGACAATTAAAAAACTGATCGATAAAAATTCCACTGCCGAAGATTTTGCAAGACCGGGACATATCTTCCCGCTCCGCGCTTATGATGAAGGTGTATTGAGAAGAGCCGGACACACAGAAGCTGTTGTTGATCTTTGCAAGCTTGCAAGCCTGAAACCGGCAGGAGTCTTATGTGAGATCCTGAAAGACAATGGCGAAATGGCCCGGGTTCCGGATCTTACTGAAATAGCTAAGAAATTTGACCTTAAAATCTGCACCGTCCAGGATATAATAAAATTCCGTCTGACCCGGGAAAAACTTGTTGATAAAGTTACTGAGATTAACTTTCCTACAAAGCACGGACAATTCAGACTTCATTTGTACCAGAGCCTTCTCGACGGCAAAAAGCAGATCGCACTTGTAAAAGGCAATATAAAAGAATCTGAGCCCGTACTTGTAAGAATGCACTCAGAGTGCCTCACAGGAGATGTCTTCCATTCTCTGAGATGCGACTGCCACGACCAGCTTAATGCTTCTCTCGATATGATCGAAGAGGCAGGAGCAGGAGTTCTTGTCTATATGCGGCAGGAAGGCCGGGGGATAGGACTGAAAAATAAAATTCTCGCTTACGAACTTCAGGATGAAGGTAAAGATACTGTTGAAGCTAATGAAGCATTGGGATTCAAAGCCGACTTGCGTGACTATGGAATCGGTGCCCAGATCCTGCTTGACCTTGGAGTTAGAAAAATCCGGCTTCTTACTAATAACCCGAGAAAAGTAGTAGGTCTTAAAGGTTACGGACTTGTGATCGAGGAAAGAATTCCGATAGAAATTGTACCTAATGAGAATAACGAGCGCTACCTTAAAACCAAAAGAGATAAACTCGGTCATATGATTCTCCAGGAAATAGCACAAGAGCACGAATAGAATTCTTTTCAGCGGAGAGATTCTGTCATTCCCACTTGACTGACATTCAAATAATTACCCGGCTCCTTAAGGAAATATTAAGGAGTCGGAATGAAAAATTGATATCCTGATATAACTAAATCGAAGCGGAAATTAATGAGAAAAACCTATGACATTTCGTTAAAGTGTTCATAATTTATACAAGAATAAAAGTTTGATATTCGACTGTTTTCGAATGTCTCATACTGAGAGCAACAAGCCTCTAACAAGCCTCTGACCAGCCTATTTTTACCCTATGAAATATCGCCATCAAGTATGACATTTTGTCAGAATTGCTGTTTTATTCAACATTAAGCTTACTTGAAATTCAATCCGGATTCTTTCTAATCTATGAATTACATCAATCCGAAAATCCTCTAATTCTTTAATCTATTTGCTAATCCGCTAAATTCGCAAATCCTCCAATTCCTTAATCAATTCGCAAATCCGCTCAATTCGTAAATCCTCCGATTCTTTAATAAATTCGCAAATACACCCCATTTTTATTAATTTAGCTACCAACATCAGGGAATAGAATAGTGAAATTCAAATTACCTTTCATATTGCTTCTCTTAGCCGGCTTTATTATCTCAACCCCGGCGCAAAAGGTTTACCTTGGAGATATTGACGGTGAGATTGACCTGGGTATGGCACCTTACATTACGCGTGTTGTAAATGAAGCTGAAAAAAATGATGCCGATGCTATTATATTCAGGATAAATACTTTCGGGGGACGGCTCGATGCTGCTACACAGATTAAAGATGCTATAATCGGAACAAAGATATTGACAATAGCTTATATAAATAACAGGGCAATATCTGCAGGATCCCTGATATCACTTTCGTGTAATAAAATAGTAATGGTTCCGGGCAGTTCAATAGGTGCTTCAACAGTAGTTGATCAGTCGGGAAATAAACAGAGCGAGAAATACCAGTCGTATATGCGTTCAGAAATGCGGGCAACAGCTGAAAGGAACGGAAGAAGAACTGACATAGCACAGGGAATGGTAGATGAGAGGATTGTAATACCCGGTATTGTCGACAGCACCCAGCTTGTCACTCTTACAACCGATGAAGCATTAAAGTACGGTATCGCTGATGTACAGGTTAATAATCTTAAAGACGTCCTCAAGGCATTCGACTTGCAGGGTGCCGAAATAGTTAGGATAAATGAAAACTGGGCGGAGGAAGTAGTTAAGTTTCTTAATAATGCTATCGTGTCTTCTATACTCATAATGATAGGTTTCTTCGGTCTGATTGCAGAGATAAAGACCCCCGGCTGGGGAGTGCCCGGTACTGTAGGAATAATAGCACTTGCTTTGTTCTTTGGTTCATCATACATACTTGAACTCGCCTCTATAATGGATATACTCCTGTTTGTACTCGGTCTTATTCTCCTTGCCCTGGAAATATTTGTAATACCAGGTTTCGGAATTGCAGGAATTGAGGGCATCATATTAATTTTTGCATCCTTGTTCCTATCTCTTACGCCGAGCGGACCTTTCATGGATTTTGACGCTATTTCCATAGCAATAATTCAGCTGACCGGTGCAATCGTTGCAGCCCTCGTGTTTATCCTTATACTTGCAAAATTTCTTCCCAAAAGCTCTACGTTTAATAAATTGATCCTTGCCGATGAAGAAAGAGCTGAACAGGGTTATGTATCCTATCCTTCAGAGAAGGAACTGGTGGGACAGGAAGGTATCGCACTTACTACCCTAAGACCAGCCGGGACGGCAGAGTTTAACGGGAAGCGCTATGATGTGGTTGCCGACTGGGAATACATCGAGCAGGGAAGCATGATCATAGTACTCCGCGTTGAAGGTGTTAAGGTTGTAGTGAAAAAGGTTAAGGAAAAAGTAGAAGGCTGATGATACTGATTTTCTCTGAAGACTTAATTCTCTAATCCAATTCGCACAATCAGTTAAATCCGCCAAATTCTCTAGTCCACCCTCAATGCGCTAATTAGCAATCCGCTCAATCATTAATCCACGATTACCTCCATCACACCATTTTACCTTTAGTCATTTCCGGTTCATCCTTGTTTGTTTCGTAAAATATAAATTCTTAGAATTGTCTGTTAAAAATTCAAAAACTCAGGAGAAATAAATGAAAGTACTTTTGTACAGGGTATTCTTTGTGTTAACTTTAATTAATACTGCATTTCCACAAACGATTCTCTGGAACCAGACTTACGGCGGCGATCAATACGACGAAGCTGATGCTGTTCAGATGACAACTGACGGCGGATTTATTACAGCAGGCTATACCCAGTCCTTCGGTCTTGGAAGATTCGGGAACGGCTACATAATTAAAACGAATGCTGATGGCGATACACTTTGGACAAGAATGTTCGGAAGCGACGGAATGGATGTTTTTGCTGATCTCATCGCAACACCCGACAGTGGGTATATAGCTGTGGGACTTACAGATACTCCCAATGACTTCGAAAATATATATGTGGTTAAAGTAGATAATGACGGCAATACAATTTATGAAAAGAACTTCGGCGGTCCTCAGAAAGATGTCGGGCTTTCAATAGCACCTGCAGCAGATGGCGGCTATGTGATTACCGGCGGAACGAAATCTGTCAGCGTCGGAGAGGAGGATCTGTTTTTGTTCAAGATCGATGCAGCCGGCGATTCTGTCTGGTTTAAAACTTACGGTACCGCAGGAAACGATCCGGGATACGGAATAAATCCAACCGGTGACGGAGGATTTATTGTTTCCGGCTTGTATAACTGGTCAGATGCATGGCTGCTCAGGGTGGATGCCGATGGAGATACTATGTGGACAAAAACTTTTGGCGGTTCAGATTATGATGAAGCGAATTTTCCTCTGCAGACTTCAGATCATGGCTACATTTTCTGCGGAAGCACATCTTCTATGGGAGCAGGTGAACTTGATGCATACGTGATAAAAACCGACTCTGCTGGTAATATGATCTGGCAGAAAACATATGGTGGAAGCGGCTACGATGAGGGCAGAAGGATCGTTGCCAAACCGGGCGGCGGATATATGATCCTTTCAAACACCGATTCACAGATCTCCGGTGAATTTAATTATTATTTAATTTCTGCAGATGAGAATGGCGATACTCTATGGACAGAGACAATCGGAAAGAACGGCGGTGAAGACAGGGCTTATGATTTGCTCAATATTTCACAGAGTGAATATATTATTGCCGGTTCAACTTTCGATGCTGTAAACCTTGGAGAAGCAACATTAACTGTAGTTAATGATGATTCAGCACCGGTGGGAGTTAAAGATGAGGAAAATAATATTAGCGGTTACCATCTCGCGGATGCATATCCGAATCCATTTAATCCCTCCGCCACAATAGAATACAGTGTTGGAAATATCACTGCAGGAGCACCGGGAAATCAGATGACTACGCTGAAGATTTATGATGTACTCGGAAATGAAGTTGCTGTGCTGGTAAATAGAGTTCAGTCGCCGGGTCAGTATAAAATTAAATTTAATGCCGGGGGATTGGCTTCAGGTCTGTATTTTTACAGACTGCAGTCGGGCAACTTTGTACAGACTAAAAAGTTAGTGCTGCTAAAGTAGGCTGTTTAACCCTCTCTGAGGGTATTATTTTCTATTTACTTTGTGAGCAAACTTAATATTATAGCAGAAGCCGAAGCCACATTAAGTGATTCGGCTTTTCCTTTTTTCTTTATAGAGATAATATGATCTGAAACTTCACGTACACTATTGTCCGGGCCATGAGCTTCATTCGAAAACACAACAATACATTTTTCCGGAAACATAAAATCATAGACATCCTCTCCCATAAGGTCGGAACAAATAATACTATATCCTTTCTTTTTCAGTTCCTCCAGCTGTCTTATTCCAGTATCTTCAAAGATATTCAGGTGGAAAACCGATCCCATACTTGACCGCACTACTTTTGGGTTATAAAGTTCAACGGATCCGTTGCTCATCAGTACATCACTTATCCCGAACCAGTCGCAGTTCCTTAAGATAGTTCCGGTATTCCCGGGATCGGCAATGTTATCGAGGTAAACTAATAAAGGCCGGCTTAACTTCTTTAATTCTGAACGATTACTGATAAATGGAAAAATAGCAATTACTTCCTGGGGAGTTTTTGTATCAGTCAGCTTTTTCAGGTCAGCAGCCATGATCAGTTCAATTCTGAAGTTCTTCAGTGAATTAAAAAAATCTTTCTGCGCTTCAAAGAATGATGTCGTTGTTAGTATCACCTCCGGTACTAACCCGCTTTCAATCCCCTCCGCAACAAGCTTGTCTCCTTCAGCGGTAAACTTTCTCTCCTTCTGCCTGTACTTTTTCTGCAGCAGGGAGGAATAATATTTGATCTCCGCGTGTGTTATCATATAAGCTTATCGTAATTTTGGCTTGTGCCGCTTTCCTCATCTTCTGCAAGCTGCTTTAAGTTTGGCCAGGTATAAATCCCTGTATTATGCCCGTCCTTCCAGTTTATCTGAATGGCATAACCTCCAACCTGTTTAATTCCGGCTACCTTATACATATCGGGATGGACAGCTTTTTTTGCCGGTCGGTAGGTTTTCATTAACACGGTTTCACCTTTGCACGATGCGCAGGGACATTCATCACGAAGATATTTTAACCCTATCTCACTTTCCGTGCCGTCATTCCATTTAATATATAGCTTACTATTTTCTTTGATTTTTATTTGTTTGGGAGACATCAATAGAAATCCTTCGATTGTTAATACTGTCATAAATTGAATACATATTGAAATGAAAAGATAGAAGTTTAAACTCTTTATTTCCAGTGTGACTTCCTTTTTTAGGTATTCACAAGTTTTGAGTTTATTTAAGCTGGAATAT
>DATFVA010000570.1:0-2807 GCA_035260565.1 Ignavibacteriaceae bacterium
GGCTGCCATCACTATGGCTCTTGCAAAAAAGGGCTTATCACAAATAAGAACATTTGATAGCATAGATAATGCTCCTGAAGAGAGAGAAAGAGGTATAACGATTGCGACAGCTCACGTTGAATATTCAACAGAAAACAGGCACTACGCACACGTTGACTGTCCCGGACACGCTGACTATGTAAAGAACATGATTACCGGTGCCGCACAAATGGATGGGGCAATACTCGTTGTTGCCGCTACAGATGGTCCAATGCCGCAAACCAGGGAGCATATACTTTTAGCCCGACAGGTTGGTGTTCCAAAAATAGTTGTATTCATGAATAAAGTTGACATGGTGGATGATGAGGAACTACTTGAGCTTGTTGATGTTGAGCTGAGAGACCTCCTTAATTCATATGAATTCCCGGGCGATGAAACACCAATAATACGCGGTTCTGCTTTAAGGGCTTTGGAAGCAGCTTCAAGTGATGCTGCTATTGATGATCCCAGGCTCAAGTGCATATGGGAACTTATGAAGGCAGTTGATGAATATATTCCATTACCGCCAAGAGATTCTGATAAACCTTTCTTGATGCCTGTAGAAGATGTATTCTCAATTACAGGCCGTGGTACGGTTGCTACAGGAAGAGTGGAAAGAGGGCAGGTTAAAATTCAGGAAGAAGTGGAACTTATTGGGTTAGGCGTTCATAAAAAAACAGTTGTTACAGGAATCGAAATGTTCAGAAAAGAACTTGATGCTGCTATGGCCGGTGACAATGCGGGTATACTATTAAGAGGCGTTGATAAAAATGAAATTGAAAGAGGAATGGTTCTTGCTAAAACCGGTTCTATAACTCCTCATAAAAAATTCCAGGGTGAAGTTTACATTTTATCAAAGGAGGAAGGCGGCCGTCATACGCCATTCTTTAACGGCTACAGACCTCAGTTCTATTTCAGAACTACCGACGTCACAGGAGTTGCTACTTTACCTGAAGGCACCGAGATGATTATGCCTGGTGACAGAGTTATGTTGTCAGTTGATCTTATATCTGAAATAGCAATGGAAGAAGGTTTAAGGTTCGCTATTCGTGAAGGCGGCAGAACAGTTGGATCGGGAGTTGTAACTAAGATTATAGAATAATAAAATAAGAATCGCTCTTAAAGGGAGTTTCTTGACTCCCTTTTTGTGTGTTGAAAACAAAGGAGATTATTAAAAGTGCCTGGTCAGAAGATAAGAATTAAATTGAAATCGTACGATCATATACTGATCGATAAATCGACAGAAAAGATTATAAAGACTGTTAGAAGTACGGGTGCTGTAGTATCGGGACCAATTCCCCTACCAACAAAAAGAACGGTCTATACAGTTTTAAGATCTCCGCACGTTGATAAGAAATCGCGTGAGCAGTTTGAAACACGGGCTCATAAGAGAATTATAGATATTCATAATTCAAATAATAAAACAGTTGATTCACTCAGTAAGCTTGATATCCCTGCTGGAGTGGATATCGAGATTAAGCTTTAATGATTATTGGAGTTAAGATGTCCGGAATTATTGGTAAGAAAATAGGAATGTCGAGCGTTTTTGACGCTCTGGGAGATTTAATACCTGTAACAGTTATAGAGGCAGGTCCGTGTAAAATAGTTTCGATCCGTACAAAAGAAAAAGACGGTTATGAAGCATTGCAGCTTGGATTCGGGCAACGTAAAGAGAAGAATATTTCAAAACCTGTATCCGGGCAGTACAAAAAGAATAATCTTTCTCCGGCCGCTATATTAAAGGAATTTAAATTTGCAGCCATTTCTGAGTATAAAATCGGCGATGAAGTAAAAGTCGATTTATTCAAAGAAGGTGAGAAAATTAAAGTCAGAGGAAGAAGTATAGGTAAAGGCTTCCAGGGCGTAATGAAGAGGCACGGTTTCGGAGGTGTCGGAGGAACAACTCACGGGCAAAGCGATAGATTAAGAGCGCCCGGTTCCATCGGGTCGAGCTCTTACCCTTCACGGGTATTTAAAGGACAGAGGATGGCTGGCAGAAAAGGTTATGAAAACGTGACTACGTCCAACCTCAAAGTCATAAAGATCATCCCTGATCAGAATCTTATTTTGATTAAAGGAGCTATACCTGGAGCAGTAAATTCATATGTCGAACTTTTTAAGTCGTAACGGGTAACAAAACAGAAGCAATTTTGGTAAAAAAATGAAAATTGATGTATTAAAAGCAGATGGTTCTTCTACAGGCAGGCAAATAGAATTGTCCGATGAAATATTCGGAATGGAACCGAACAGCCATGCAATTTACTTATCTGTAAAATCTTATCTCTCGAACCAGAGGCAGGGAACTCATAAAGCTAAAGAAAGAGGCGAGGTAAGAGGCGGTGGTAAAAAACCTTGGAAACAGAAGGGAAGAGGCGGCGCCCGCGCGGGTACGTCACGCTCTCCATTATGGGTTGGAGGCGGAACAATTTTTGGCCCCAGGCCAAGAGATTACCGTGAGGACTTGCCTAAAAAAGTTAAAAGGCTAGCAAGGATTTCTGCCTTTAGCTCGAAAGTTAAAGATGAGCAGTTAATGGTTATAGAAGACTTTAATTTTGAATCTCCCAAAACCAAAGATTTTGTACAGATACTCAGTGCCCTTAACGCCGGTGGAAAAAAAGTTTTATTATTAACTAATGGCAACCAGAGTACCATTTATAGATCAGGTAGAAATATCCCAAAAGTTAAAGTGCTTGAAGCTGATAAAGCATCAACATATGATATACTAAACAACCAGATATTAGTATTGCAGGAAAGCGCGGTTAACACAATTACCAAAACTTTTGAGAACA
>DATFVA010000571.1:0-2218 GCA_035260565.1 Ignavibacteriaceae bacterium
TGGCGAATTAATTTGACGGATTGCGGATTTGCGAATTGGGCGGATTGATTTAAGAATTAGAGAATTGCGGATTTGCGAATTGGGCGGATTGATTTAAGAATTAGAGGATTGCGGATTTGCGAATTTGGCGAATTAATTTGACGGATTGCGGATTTGCGGATTGGCGGAATGATTTTAGAATTGGCAAATTGCAGATTCGTGAATTATGAGAAGGAGGGGATTTTAAATTTTAATTAATTGCCGGACTAAATCCTGAACTTCCTTTTTCAATTGCTATTATCCTCATCCTGGTAAATAATATTATATTTATTTATCAGTCTGTGTATAGATCTTCTATCGAGACCACATACCTCAGCAGTTTTTGTAATGTTACCCTTATTTATTTTAAGGTGATAAGTAAGATATTCAACTTCAAATTTTTCTAAAGATTTTTCTTTAGCTTCTTTATATGGAGGATTCAGATATGAACTGTCAAGGTTAATTTCTTCACCGGTAGAAGGAATGGGTAAATCTGATCTTTCAACTATTCCATTAGTACTAAGGAAATAAGCCCTGCCTATGATATTCTGCACTTCTCTTACATTGCCAGGCCAGAAATAATTTTTAAGTGCTATTTCTGCTTCCCTGGAGAACACAGGAGCCGGTTTGTCATCTCTCGAGCATAGATCATTGATAAAATATTTTGACAGCAGAATAATATCCTCTTTTCTTTCGCGCAGCGGAGGCACATCAATTCTGATCGTATTCAGCCTGTAATAAAGGTCCTCCCTGAATCTCTTTTCGGCAACTTCCTTCTCAAGATTTTTATTAGTAGCTGCGATTATACGTACATCAATACTAATCTCATTCTGAGCGCCCACGCGTCTTATTTTCCTTTCCTCAAGCATCCGCAACAATTTAATCTGGAGCGCAAGGCTCATATCGCCAATCTCATCAAAAAAGAAAGTTCCCTGGTTGGCAAATTCCAGAAGACCCGGTTTGGTTTTTACGGCACCCGTAAAAGCCCCCCTTTCGTGTCCGAATAACTCACTTTCAAAAAGGTGTTCAGGCAATGCACCGCAGTTAACCGGAACGAACGCATTCCTGCTTCTTCTGCTCAATGTGTGAATTGCCCTTGCGATCAATTCTTTGCCTGTGCCGCTTTCTCCTGTAATTAAAACATTCATATTTCCCGGTGCAATTTTCTTTATGTAGCCTATAACCTTACGCATAGTTTCACTTTTGTAAAGAAGTCCCGTAACCTCCTCAAGTTCATCATCGACTCCCGGTTCATAAACCGTTCCGTTTGCGAGTGCACGTTCAACCGAGTCAAAAAGCTTCCTGGAAGTAAATGGTTTTTCAAGGAAGTCGAATGCACCATTTCTCATAGCTTCCACACTTGTTTCAATGGTTCCATAACCGGAAATCATAATAACTTTCGACCCGGGAAAATTTCCGAGTGCTGATTTAAGGATATCCAAACCGGAATTTTCTTTCATTTTAAGATCGGTAATTATCAGGTTGAAACTTTCTTCACAAACTGTTTTAAGAGCTATCCCGTAATCATCAATAAGCCTGATTTCATAACCGGGGTTTCTTGAAAGCAGTTTATTAAGGCTGTTTAGCATTTCCTGTTCATCATCGATTATTAATATCTTTATCATATCACAAGCTCTTTTTATTAAATGATATTCTGAAGGTTGTACCGTCACCTTTTTTACTGTCCATACTGATGTCGGCATTATGGTTTTTACATATATTCTTCACTATATAGAGACCTAAACCCGAACCTTTTCCGCCGGTTTTTGTTGTGAAAAAAGGAGAAAAAACCTGGTCTTTAATTGAATCATCGATTCCGCTCCCATCATCAGAAACCGTAATTATAAATGAATCGTTCTCAGCGGTCAAAGAGATCTGCAAGTTTCCTTCAGCTTCCATAGCATCAAGGGAATTAATAACCAGGTTTGTTAATGCCTGTTCCAGCTGAAGGGAATCACCTTTCACTACAGCACTGCCGGGGAGAATTGATTTGGACAATTCTATTTTCCTCTTCCGTAATATCGGCTGAAGGGTTCCGAGAGTATTTTCTACTACTTCTGCAAGATCCACATCCTCAAAATTCTTTTCTGTTTTCTTGCTGTGTTTTAAAACATTCCTGGTTATTTCAGATATCTTTTCTGTCTGGCTTAATATTACATTTATATCTTCGGTATAAGATGAGATACCACTGCTCACACCG